>JAFVDC010000037.1 GCA_017478685.1 Bacteroidales bacterium
AAAATGCGCCGGAGGTCTTCCGAGGCAAGGGTGCAGAAAGCTTTTTGTTTCTCCCTGTCCTTGAGGTCCGCCACGGCTTCGGCTGTTTCAAGGGCCTGAAGCAGGTTCCTGGACGCGGTTGCCTCCAGGATATCGTGGAAGAGGTCCCTCAGGACTGCAGTACCGGCGGCCTCGCGGGCATGGACAATGGCTTCGGCCTCAAGGGAAAGAGGCTGGACCCTGATGCGAAGGCAGCGCGAGGATATGGTTACAAGCACCTTTTCCGGAGCCTGGGTAATGAGGATGAAAAGAGTCTTCACCGGCGGCTCCTCTATCATCTTGAGAAGGGCGTTGGCCGCCTGGGCGTTCATCTTTTCCGGGAGGTACATGACCACAGAGCGGTATCCGCCTTCCACAGCGCTCAGGGACAGTTTTTCCAAAAGGGCGCGGGCCTCGTTGACGGAAATGGAACTTTGCTTCCCTTCTATGCCGATGGCCTCATAGAGCTCCGTCTCAAAGAAATACGGATTATCCTCCAGAAGCTCCCTGAAAGGCTTCAGGATGTTCTGGGACACGGGTTTGTCCGGGCCCGCCACGGGAAAGACAAAGTGGATGTCCGGGTGGATGAGTTTCTGGACACGGGGATTGCCGCCGTAGAGTTCCTCCAGGAAATTCATGACGATGGGGAAAGCGCCGGCACCGTCGTCCTGGTGAAGGAGGATGGCATGGGGCACCTTTCCGCTCTCCACCATGCGGTGAAGGGCTTCAACAACCTCCGTATTCCCGTATACTTTCATCATTTTTCCCTGTCTCCAACAAATCTTGCTATCTTCAAGAGGCGGTCCTTGGCCGGGCCTTCCGGCAGGAAATCAAGACAGGAAACGGCCCTGCCGATGAATTCGTCCACCTTGAGGGCGGCTTTATCAACGCCTCCCCTACTTATCACAAAATCCCTTACCGCATGGCCAAGCTCCGGGTTGTCGGAGATGCGGGTTACCATGCCGCGGATTTCGGCCTCCTCGGGGGCGCCATCAAGGGCGCAAAGGAGGGGCTGGGTGATCTTCTGCTCCTTGAGGTCTATGCCCACGGGCTTTCCAAGGGCTCCATCTGCCGAAGCATAATCCATCCAGTCGTCCTTCACCTGGAACGCCATGCCAAGGAGCTTTCCAAACTCTCCCATTGCCTTCACGGCGTCTTCGGGGGCATCTACCGACAATGCGGCGGTAAGGGCCGATGCCTCAAAAAGGGACCCTGTCTTGCAGTATATGATTCTCTCGTAGTCTTCCTGAGTGGTATCTCCGGAGGATGCCTTTTCCATCTGGAGGAGTTCGCCTTCGGCAAGATGGGAAAGGGTGCCCGCGAAAATCCTTATGGCGCGGTCTGTGGAATGGGTGGCGCTAAGGATGGTTTTCACGGCCTTCACAAGCCAGTAGTCGCCAATGAGGACAGAGGCCTGGGGGCTCAGGAAGCTTGCCACGGTGGGGCGGCCCCTGCGCTCCGACGCCCCGTCCACAACATCGTCGTGGAGAAGGGTGGCATTGTGCAGAAGTTCCGATGCAGCCGCATAACGGATGGTGTCCTCATTGGAGACGCCAAGGGCATCGGCCACAAGAAGTGCCAGGGACGGCCTCATCATTTTTCCGGTGTTCTCCCTGAGGGAACGGTTGGTGGCATCAAGGAGCCCTACGTCTGAGCGGAGGGCGTCTTCAATGACGCTCTCAACTTCCCCCAGACGGGGTTCCAGATATTTCTTTATCTCTTTCACCTGAAAAAGGCCAGAAGTTCTTCCACGGTTTCCGGGAACTTGAGGAGGTCACGGTCCTGAGCCTCCAGGGCGCCGGTATCCACAAAGTGGTCAAGGAGGGCCTTGAGGGGATTGTAGAAGCCGTCTATGTTAAGGGCATATAGCTTCCCCTGGTATTTGTGGAGCTTGGCAAGCGTATGGGTTTCAATGAGTTCGTCCATTGTGCCGATTCCCCCGGGAAGAGCTATTGCGGCAACGGTGCCCTCACGCATCTTTTCCTTGCGCCGGGCCATGGTATCCGTCCAGATTACCCTGGTGACGCCGGGGTTCTCCAGGCCGCGCATGAATTCCGGAAGGACCGCAGTGTGGTCTCCGCCGCACTTCACGGACTCATCCGTTATGGCGCCCATGGTGCCCACCTTGCCGCCGCCGGACACAAGTCCGTAACCCTTGGAATGGAGCCCGCGGGCAAGTTCCCGTGCGGCTTCATTGTACTTTGGGTCTATCTTTGAGCTGGCCGCGCAGAAAATGACAATCCTGTCCATTTCCTGCTACAGATTTGCCTTGATCTTTTCCAGGAGTGCGGGTTTGGGCATTGCGCCAACGGTCTTGTCCACAATCTCTCCGTTCTTTATGAAAAGGAGGGTGGGGATGCTCATGATGCGGTACTGGGCGGCAATTTCATCTGCGTCGTCCACGTTCACCTTCACAACGGTAATCTGATCCGGCATTTCGGCCTCAACCTCGTCAAGGATGGGGGAAAGCATACGGCACGGACCGCACCAAGTGGCCCAGAAATCAACAATCACAAGCTTGCTGTCCTGAATGAGATCAGTAAAATTTGTATTAGTTGCAACTTTCATAACTGTACATTTTTATCAATTTACAAATATAATATTTTTCTAACTCCTTTCCAAGTGCGCCCTCCGTCCAAATTTTAGGGACGGAAAGCGCAAAACAGGCCGAAAATGCGCCTACCGTCCATATATCCGGGACGGTAGGCGCACTTAGAGTAAAAACAGTTTCCTAGAAGAACAGGCCCAGGGTGACCTTTATACCCTGGTAGTTCTTGATGTCCTTGTAGCTGGTTTTGACGTTCTCAGTGATCTGGGCGCTGTCTATCTTGCCGCCGTTATACAGGCTGCCAAGGTTCATGAACCACTGGACGGTGAGCTGGAAGTGGTCCAGCACCTGCACGCCGCCGCCAATGCCAAAGCCGTACTCAAGCTTGTTCTTGGTTTCCTTGATTTCGGCGTTCCACTTTTCATAGTCTATGGAACCGCTGGAAACGGTGCCGTCTACCAGCATGGCATAATTCTCATTTCCAGTGATGGCGTATCCCACAAAGGGCTCAACAAGCACAAACGGACGGAACATAAGGAGGTCTACGCCTGCCTGAAGGCCGGCCGAAAGCTCCAGAAATCCGGTTTTGGTCTGGAAGGAGTTGGCGGCATTTGCGTAAGTGCCGTCCACGATGGTCTGCTGAAGGTTTGCGCCCTTCACCTGATATGCAATCTGAGGCTGGATGGCAAAGATGCTGCCAAGTTCCCAGCGCACTGCTGCGCCCACATGGTACAGGCTCACGTTCTTGAGGTTGGCCATGGCATCTTTGGTGTTGACGCCGGTAGACGAGGAAGTGAAACCTCCTATTACCCCAAACTGCTGGGCCTGGGCCACCGATGCGCTCACAAGGGCGGCAGCAATGATAACAAACAGTTTTTTCATGATATCTTCACTTTTTAGGTTAAAATCCTTTGATATCCGCAAAGATAGCAAAAAATTACAATGATTCCTCAATGGGCAGGACATAAGCCCTGAGGCCGAGTTTTTCGTTGGCCGAATCTATCTCCCTGAGGGCCTTCATGATCTTTGGTGCCAGGGAATCCTCCACGGCGGTGAACACAGCGTGGTTCTGGGTAGGCCAGGCATGCGAGCCAAGGTGAGGCTCGCCGTCAATGCTCCCGCGACCGCCTACCTCCGTCCACACGGTGTAACCCCTTTGGCCGATGCCTTCCAGAAGCTCTACTATCTCCTGGTTATAGGCCTGGTTGTATGAAATGAATATTGCTTTCATAGTATTCAATTATGAGATTCTTCGCTTCGCTCAGAATGACAATTACGCCGCCTTTTTGGCCGCTTTGCGGGCCCTTCTGCGTTCACGGTGTTCCGTGAAGCCGCAATAAAGGACGGGAATGAGCACAAGGGTAATGAGCGTGGAAACACTGAGGCCCCATGCCACGGTGGTACCGAGGCCCCTCCACATTTCGGAGCCTTCGCCGCGGCCGAGGGCCATGGGAAGCATACCAAGAACCGTGGTGAGGGTGGTCATGAGGATAGGCCTCAGACGGCTTCTGGCGGCCGTCACGGATGCTTCACGCACGCTGAAGCCCCTCTCCTGCAGAAGTATTGTGTAGTCTATTAGCACAATACCGTTTTTAACCACTATACCAAGAAGGATAATGATGCCTATCAGTGACATGACTCCAATGGCCATGTCTCCAATCATGTTGCCAAGGAACACGCCCACAAAGGCAAACGGGATGGAGAACATGATAACAAACGGGCCCATGAATGATTCAAACTGGGAAGCCATCACCATGTATACCAGGATGATGATGAGAATCACCAGGAGAGTCATGTCGGAGAACATGTCCTGCTGGTTCTCATAGTCTCCTCCTATCCTCCAGCTGAACTGAGGGGGAAGAGGATTGGCGGCCATAATGGAATTCACGGTTTCAACGCCTTCGGAGAGGGATTTCCCACGGGACATGATACCCGTAACCATGATGTAGCGGTCACGGTTTTTGCGCTGGATGGTAGGCGGAACCTTGGACTCCACAATCCGGCCGAGGTCCTTGACCTTTATGCCCCTTCCCTGGGCGTTGTAAATCATGATGTTCTCTATGTCCTCAATGGAAGTACGGAACTCCGGGGCGTAACGCACGCGGATGTTGTACTCCTCACCGTCTTCACGGTAATATGAGCCAACGGATCCGGACATTGCGGCCGAAACAGCCGCGGCGGCGGAAACGGAGGAAAGGCCGTTGAGGGAGAGTTTCTCCCTGTCGAAGTCTACCTCGTATTCCGGCGTATACTGGTCCCTTGAAAGGATTGCCTGCGCAAACAGTCCGGATTCCATCATGCGGGCGCGGACCTCGCGGGCCGTAGCCTCGGTTTCGGCAAAGTCATAGCCGTAAATCTCCACCTGAACGGAGGCGCGGCCACCCATGCCGCCGCCCTCGGAGACATTGAACTTGTTTATTTCCGGGAACAGGCGGAGGTCCGTCCTCACGATATCGGCAAGCTCAGATACGGAACGCGTACGGTTTTCCATGGAACCCACGTTGATGTTCATTGAGATGAGGTAGGTGCCGTTTTGCTGCATGGATGCAAACGCGTTGTCGGAGTCGGCCTGGCCGAAGCGGTAGCTCAGCACCTTGATCTCAGGGATATCGGCCGAAATCTTCTCGAAGATGCGCGCGGCGACGTCGCGGGTGACATCCTGGGCCGTACCTATGGGAAGCTCAATTGAAGCCTGGATTCGGCCGCTGTCGGCGTTGGGGAAGTACTCCGTCTTCATGCGGGGGATGTAGATTACGGCAACCGCCGCAAATATCACCACCGCCAGCACAAGGATGAGTTTCTTCCTTGTCATGCACCAGCCGATGAACCTTGAATATCCCCTTGAGAGGGCATCCAGGGCCTTATTCACCGGGCCGAAGACAATCTTGAAGAGTTTTCCGTCGTTGGGCTTGTTGTCCATGAGCTGCGAGCACAGCATGGGGACCAGCGTAAGGGCCGCCACGGTGGACACTATCATGATGATGGAAACAATCCATCCAAGCTGCTTGAACATGATGCCGGCCATGCCGGAAATCATGGTAAGGGGCAGGAACACGCACAGCATGGTGAGCGTGGAGGCAATGACGGAAATACCCACTTCCGCCGTACCGTGGACGGCCGCCTCCTTGGGTTTCTCTCCCCTTTCAAGGTGCGAGGTGACATTCTCCAGAACCACTATGGCGTCGTCCACCACCATGCCGATTGCAATGGACAGGGCGCTCATGGAAATGATGTTGAGCGTGCTTCCGGTGGCAAACAGGTAGAGGAGGGATGCCAGGAGGGCGATAGGGATGGAGAGCACAACTATGAGCGTACCCTTTAGCCTTCCAAGGAAGAGGAACACCACAAGCATTACCACCAGGAAGGTGATGATGATGGTCTCCTTCAGGGAGTTGATGGTACGCAGGATGTTGTCGGAGTTATCCACCACGGTTGTTATCTTGACATCCGCGGGAAGGTTTTTCTCCAGGCGGGCCATTTCCTTC
This sequence comes from Bacteroidales bacterium, assembly GCA_017478685.1. Next base: position 6,052 of record JAFVDC010000037.1, read on the forward strand.
TTGACCTTCCTGATAACCTCCACGGTGTTGTAGCCGCTCTGCTTCTGGATAATGATCTGGGCGCCGCGGGTGCCGTTGGTGTAGGACTCCTGGCTCTTTTCCTCAACGTCGTCAACCACGCGGGCGACGTCCCTTAGGTACACTGCCGAACCTCCGTAACTGCCAAGCACCACATCCAGAAGCTCAGAAGGGTCCTGGAACTCTTTCTTGATGCGGAGAGTATAAGTATCGGAGCCGATATCGATGCTTCCGGAAGGGATATTGCGGTTTTCGGCCGCAATGATCTGGGAGATTGCGGGGATGGAAAGGGAGTAGGCCTCCAGCTTTGCGGGGTCGCAGTACACCTGGATCTCACGCTTGGGGGCACCGGCCACGGACACCGTACCGACACCAGTCACGCGGGCAAGCGGGGTTGCCACACGCTCGTCCAGGATCTTGTCCAGCGCGCTCACGCTCTGTGAAGCCGTGGCGGCCATGATCATGATGGGCATGTCGTCCACGCTGAACTTGAACAGGAAGGGCTGCGAAGCGCCGTCCGGGATGGTCTGGGATATCATGTCCAGTTTGTCTCGGACGTCGTTGGTGGCCTCATCGATGTCTGTTCCATACTCGAACTCCAGGGTGAGTACGGCAATGTTCTCACGGGAGTTGGAGGTGAGGTTCTTGAGGTTGGGAACGCCGTTGAGGAAGTTCTCCAGGATTTTGGTGAGATTGTTCTCAACATCTTCGGCCGAAGCCCCCGGATAGGAGCTCATGACCATGATGGTGTTGGATTCTATGTCCGGGAAATTGTCTACGGGGAGCCTGGTGAGGGCAAAGACGCCAAGGATGGCGAATGCCAGGAACACCAGCCCGGTAGTTACCGGATTGTTGACGGCTGTTCTGTAGATACTCATAGCACGTTCACCTTCACGCCGTCCTTAAGGGCGGCCTGGCCCTTTACAACAACCTTCTGACCGTCCTGAAGGCCGGCAACTATCTCATATTCGGCACCCATGTGACGGCCGACGGTTACGGGAAGATAACTCACCGTAGAATCCTCGCCCAGCACATAGATGAAGCGCGTTCCGGTGCCTTCCTGCTTTACAAGGCATTTGTCAGGGACAATCACGCTCTTGCGGTCACCAAAGTTCACGGTGACGCGTGCGTACATGCCGGGACGAAGCACCCTGTCTGCGTTAGGAACGACAACTTCGGCCTTGAAGGTATGCGTGGCGGCATCTATGGTAGGATAGAGGCGCTCAATCTTGCCCTGGAAGGTTTTGCCGGGGATGGCGTCTACGGTAAGGGACACCTTGTCGCCTTTTTTCACCTTGGTGTATTCGGATTCTGATACGCCCACGAGGAGTTTCACGGGCACAACCTGCTGGACGGTGAAGATGGGGGCGCTCATTCCGAACATGTCCCCTTTGTCAAAATTACGGGCCGATACATAGCCTGTGATGGGGCTGCGGAGGATGGTGTTCTCCTTCACGTTGTTGTAGTTGGACTTACGCACCTTGTAGCCAAGCTCCGCGGTCTCGAAGTCGCTCTTGGACACGCCGCCTTCCTCATAGAGGCTCTTCAGGCGCTCGTACTCGATTTCGTCGTTTTTCACCTGAAGCTCAAGCTGGTCTAGCTGCAGGCGGTCCATTTCGGCAAGCACCTGGCCTCTCTGGACGTAGTCGCCCACTTCCACATTGATTTTGCGGATACGGCCGCCGCTCTGGGGCATGATGTTGTTTACGGCGTAGGCCTCTACGGTAGAAGCGTAAACGCTCTCCTGGGGCACCAGGCGCGCCTCTGCCACTGCAATTTCCACGTTGGGAACAATCTCCGCGGGAGCCGCAGGAGCAGGGGTTTCGGCCTTCTTGGAGCCGAAGTTGCCGCACGATACCGCGGCAATAAGAGTTGCTATAAGCGCAATTCCTTTCCTATTCATATGTTTTGTCTTCTGTAAAATCGTAACCTAATGTCTGTTCAAGACCGGCCTTTGCCACCACAAAGTTGTAAACGGCCTGTGCCGCCTGAAGGCGGGTTTGGGTGAGGGTGAGCTCCGTGTTGTTGAGATCCGTGAGAGTGCTCTTCCCTACCTCGAAGCTCTTGGAGGCAATGTTGTAGGCTTTCTCTGCACTTGTGAGGGCCTCCTTTGCGGCATCGTAGGTTTTCATTGCCGTATCCATGGTGGAAAGGCTCTGGCGGATACCAATGCGGATCTGGCGCTCAGTGTTTTCCCTCTGGAGCTGAAGTTCGTCGGCCTGCACGCGAGTTTGCTTGATGGTGTGGTAACGCTGCCCGCCGGAGAAGATGGGAATGCTCAG
>JAFVDC010000038.1 GCA_017478685.1 Bacteroidales bacterium
AGCAGGCCGCCGGCAGTTTGTCTTGTTCCGGCGCCTGCTCCTTGTATAAGCATGGGTGAAGGGTAGTCGCCGGTTGTAATCATGATGGCGTTGTCCGTGCCCCTGAGGCCATACAGGGGGCTCTCCGGACCCACTTCCTGAAGGCCCACGGCCGCGTGGCCTTCGGCATCGACGGATGCTACGTACCTTAGTTTGAAGCCCTTGGCGGCGGCAGCGGCGTAGCGTTTTTCCATGTCTTGGGGAATTGGCTCCAGGGTTACCTGGGACTCTTCCAGCGGAATGCCGGCCTGGCGGCTCAAGATGAGGATTTTCCTGAGGACATCCTTTCCGGAGAGGTCTATGCCGGGGTCGGGCTCGGTGTAGCCTTTTATGCGCGCGTCTTCTACAAGGGCATCCCAGCCCTGCCCTTTGTAATTGTCCAGCAGGTAGTTGAGGGTTCCGGAAAGCACGGCCTCCATCTTTACAAGGGTGTCTCCGCTCTGGACCACGCGGTCAAGGGTGACCAGCACCGGCAGGGCGGCGCCGGCCGTGGTTTCGTAGCGCAGGGAGACGCCCGCCCTGTGGGCTTCGGCCTGAAGGTTCTTGAACTGGGCGTAAGTGCCGGAGAAGGGGATTTTATTGCAGGCCACGATGCTGTATCCGCTATGGAAGAGGTCCGGGTAGCGGAAGCCTATTTCCTCGTTGGCGGTGCAGTCTACAAAAAGGGGATTCTCCATGGAAAGGCCCGTGAGGGCGTCGGCAAAGGCCCCCGGAGTGCCGTTTTCAAGAAGTTCCCCGGCCTTTGAGAGGTCTATTCCCTCTGTGTTTATCACGTATTTCCTGGAATTGGCAAGTCCGCACACCCTTAGCTCCTTGCCGGAGCGTTTGGCAATTGCGGCGGCGTTGTCCCTGAGCATGTTCACAAGGGCCTTCCCCACGCGCCCGTATCCGGCAATGAAAAGGGGAATCACCTGCGCTGAGAAGCGGTCGAAGAACTCATGGTGGATGGCCCTTATTGCTTCGGCCGAACGCTCAGAAGGCACTATGACAGAGATGTTTCGCTCTGATGAGCCCTGGGCCGTTGCCCTTACGGGAATGCTGTGCCTGCCAAGGGCCGCAAGCATCTGGCCGGTGGCGCCGCTGTGCCCAAGGATGTCGTCGCCAATCACACAGACAAGCGAGAAGCCCTTTTCCACGCGGAGAGGGTTCAGTTTCCCAAGCGATATCTCATAGGCAAAGCAGGCATCGGCCGCCTTTGAGGCTTTTTCGGCATCCTGGGCCGAAATCGCTATGCACATCGAGTGCACGGACGACGCCTGGGTGATGAGAATGATGTTGATGCCCTCCCTTGAAAGGGCGTCGAAAAGGCGGGAGGAGAAGCCTGGGACCCCGACCATGCCGCTGCCTTCAAGGGAGATGAGGGCTATGCCGTCGGAGTGGGCTATGCCGATAACCCCGCCCTGGGCGCGCGGAGGGTTCTTTTCCACCAGCGTTCCTGGCTCCAGAGGGTGGAAGGTGTCTTTCACGTAAATAGGGATACCTTCGGCCACAACAGGCTGTATGGTAGGGGGATAGATTACCTTGGCGCCGAAGTGGGACAGTTCCTGGGCGGCCCTGTAGGAGATGTGGGGGATAGGCCTTGCGCTTGGAACCACCTGGGGATGGGCGGTCATGATGCCGGGGACGTCGGTCCAGATTTCAACCCTGCGGGCGTGGATGCCAACTGCCACCAGGGCTGCGGTATAGTCGGAACCTCCGCGGCCGAGTGTTGCCGGCCTGCCGTCTTCGTCGCGGGCGATGAACCCCGGAACGATGAAAAGGTCCACGCGGCTGTGCTGCTCCACGGCCTCCCTTACGCGGCGGTAGGTTTCGGCCGAATCCACGGCGCCGCCCTTTACGCGGATAAGGTCACGGGCGTCCAGCCACCTGCAGGCGATTCCCTGGGACAGGAAGGCATCTGTGAGGATGCGCGTAGAGAGGAGTTCCCCGAAACTTTCCACGGCGCTCAGGATGGTGGGGGAGAGCTCTCCCACAAGGAATACGCCCTGGAGGATGCTTCCAAGCTCTTCAAATAGGGCGTCCACGGCCACCTGTGTTTTGCCGCGGTATCCCTCCGGAAGAAGTTCCAGGATTATTTCCCGGTGCCTCTGGGCAAGTGCCTCCAGGCGCTCCGGATAAGACTTGTCACGCGCCGCGGCAAGGCGCCCGAGCTCTATGAGGGTGTCCGTGCAACGGCTTATTGCCGAACTCACCACAATTGTGCGGTCCTCTTCCAGGGCCTTTTCCACTATATGTATTGTCTGGAGCATTGCTCCGGCGTTTGCAACCGAGGTGCCGCCAAATTTAAGGACTTGCATGTTGTGTTATTCAAGTATGAGGGCCGCAATCTTGGCTGTTTCCAGAAGGAAGCCGTCGTGGCCGAAATCAGATGATATTTCTACAACGCGGGCGCCGGGAATGAACGCCGCCCACTCCCTGCTCTCCGACGGCGGGAACAGTTGGTCGGAGTCTATGGTGAGCACGGTAACCCTTGCCTTGATGCCTTCCAGGGCCTTTTTGACTCCGCCCCGCCTGCGGCCTGCATTATGGCTGTCAAACGCATTGCACAGGCATAGGTATGAGTAGGCGTCAAAGCCGCGGCGCACCAGTTTCTCTCCCTGGTAGCGCTCGTAGGAGGCAACCCGCCCGGCAAAGAGGGTGTCGGGGTCCTCTTCGGCCTGGGTGAGGCCGTAACCGTGGAAACTGCGGTAACTTATGAGGGCTTGCGCACGGGCGCACCGGAGTCCCGCTTCCCCTCCGTGGATGTCCCTGGCCTCCCTGAAAGTGGGATCGGCCTCAAGGGCCATCCTTTGGGCTTCCACGTTGGCGCCAAGGAAAGGGGAAATGCGCGGCGCCGTGCAAAGAAACAGGCACCGGCCGAAGACATCGGGCTCCATGATGCTCCATTCAATGGCGTGGAAGCCGCCTATCGAGGCCCCTATGAGAAGGTCTATATGGCTTATTCCAAGGTGTTTGCGTACTTCTATATAGGTTTTTACAGTGTCCCTTATGGTGATGGCGGGGAAGTCAAGGAGCCAGGGCTTCCCGGTTTTTGGATTGTTCCTGGCGGGGCCCTCGGAGCCATAGGCGCTTCCAAGCATGTTTACGCACACCACGGTATCCTTTTCAGGGTCGATGGGTTTTCCCGCCCCCACCATTTCCGGCCACCAGTCTCTGGGGTCGGAGTTGGCGGTAAGGGCGTGGCAAATCCAGATTACCCTGCCTCTACGGGCCGAAGATGCGTGATAGACTATCCGCGCGTTTTCCAGGCGGCCTCCCGCCTCCAGCGGCAGCGTAATTGTGATGGAGTTCTCTAGCACGACTTTGCTTTTTCAAGTGCCTGCCGAAGGTCTTCGATTATGTCCTCGGGGGCTTCCAGCCCTACGCTGAAGCGGATGAGGTCCGGGGCTATTCCGGCGGCGCGGAGCTGGTCGTCGGAGAGCTGGCGGTGGGTGTGGGATGCCGGATGAAGGACGCAGGTATGGCAGTCGGCCACATGGGTTTCTATGGTAGAGAGTTTCAGAGAATCCAGGAAACGGTTGTCGAAGGCGCGGCCGCCCTTGAGGCCGAAGCAAAGTACGCCGCTGGTCCCTTCCGGGCAGTACTTGAGCGCAAGGGCATGGTGAGGGTCGCTCTCAAGGCCGGGGTAGTGCACCCAGGCTACATCCGGGCATGCCTCCAGCCATTTGGCAACCTTCAGGGCGCTTTCCGAGTGACGCTTGATCCTGAGGTGCAGGGTTTGAAGGCCAAGGTGAAGGTAGAAGGCGTTCTGGGGGCTCTGAGTTGAGCCAAGGTCCCTCATGAGGTGAGTGGTGGCCTTTACAATATATACCGCTTTGCCGAATTTCTTGGTGTAAGTGAGGCCATGGTAGGAGGCGTCCGGGGTGGTGAGGCCGGAGAAGCGTTCTGAGTATTTGTCCCAGGGGAAATTGCCGCTATCCACCACTGCGCCGCCAACGCTCACTCCGTGACCGTCTATGTATTTGGTGGTGGAGTGTGTCACGATATCGGCCCCCCATTCAAACGGACGGCAAAGGACCGGGGTGGCAAAGGTGTTGTCTATTATAAGCGGAAGGCCGTTTTTGTGGGCGACGGCCGCCCAGCGCTCCATGTCAAACACTTCCACTCCGGGGTTGGAGATGGTTTCCCCGAAGATCAGTTTTGTGTTTGGCTTTATGGCGGCCTCGATTTCGGCGTCGGTGGAATCGGCCTTCAGGAAACTGACCTCTATGCCAAGTTTCGTGAGGGTTACGCCAAGGAGGTTGAAGGTGCCGCCGTAGATGTTGTTGGCCGCTATGATATGGTCTCCGGCGCCTGCAATGTTAAGGACTGCAAAGAGGTTCGCAGCCTGGCCGGAGGAGGTGAGGATGGCCCCTACGCCACCTTCAAGGGCGTTTATCTGGGCCGCCACTGCATCCACGGTGGGATTCTGCAGGCGGGTGTAGAAGTAACCGCTGTCTTCGAGGTCGAAAAGACGGCCCATCTGGTCCGATGTCTCATATTTGAAGGTAGTGCTCTGGATGATCGGAATCTGGCGGGGGGATCCCTTTCCGGGATTATAGCCGGCGTGTACGCAAAGTGTATCTATTTTTGCCATTTTGTTGTGTTTTTCTCATGGCAAAGGTACTTTGTTTGGAAAAAGCGTACAAGTTTTATGTGAAATTTGGAAAATATTGCTAAATTCGGCCTTTGAAACAGAATTAATGTGATAATCGGCCCTTCTCCGGGGGCTTCAAACAGAAAATTTTTCTTATGGCAGACATCTCTCTTGACCAGGTGGACATCCAGATACTCAGGGCGCTGCAGGAAAACGCCCGTCTCACCACCAAGGAACTGGCCGCAAAGGTGCATCTTTCCACAACGCCCGTGTTCGAGCGCATGAAGCGCCTGGAAAGGGACGGGTTCATAAACGGCTATGTGGCGGTTCTGGACGCCGCAAAACTCGGCAGGGGATTCACCGTGTTCTGCTCCGTGAAACTGAAGCAGATGAGCCGCTCCGTTGCGCGTGAGTTCATTTCCGTTATCCGTGACATCCCCCAGGTGGCCGAATGCTACAACATTTCCGGGGAATACGACTACCTCCTCAAGATCCAGGCTCCGGACATGAAATACTACAACGAGTTCATCATCAATGTCCTTGGCAGCATAGATGCAATCGGCTCCATCCTTTCCTCATTCGTGATGGACGAAATCAAGAACACGCACGGAATTTATCTGTAAATTTTTTTGCTTGCGCAATGGTTTGGCGCAAGGCGAGCGTACCTTTGCATCAGAAAACAATAAAGATGTAAAGATATGCGTAACACAGACTACTCCACAGACGTCCTTTCAAACGTGATTTCCCCGGATACAAATTTCCAGGCCCTTCAGGCCCTCATGAAGGACCTTGGCCTGGAAATAGAAGATGCAATTGCCCTTTAGGCCGGAACCACAACCGTGGATTCCTTGTCCTGGGCAAGCGTAAGTTTAAGGGTGCGCACCGCAGCGTCCTCCTTGCGCCTCAGCGCGCGGTCGGCAATGATATACTCGGACACAGGATCCTCCACGTAACGCATGACGGCTCTTTTCAGCGGGCGGGCGCCGTATGCGGGATCGTAGCCGGCTTCGGCAATGAATTTCTTGGCCGAAGGCGTGATGGTAAGCTTGTAACCGGCTTCCTCCACCCTTGTCCTCAGGCCCTTGATCTCAATGTCCACAATCTTCTCAATGGCATCCTTGTCAAGGGAGTTGAAGTAGACCTGGGCATCCACGCGGTTTATGAATTCCGGCGGGAAGGCCTTCTTCACGGCTTTTTCCACAACGCTCTTGCGGTCGGCCTCAACATTCTTTCCGGCGGTTGCAAAGCCAATTCCGCTGCCGTAATCCTCCATTTCACGGCTCCCGACGTTGGATGTCATTATCACAATGGTGTTCTTGAAATCCACCATTCGGCCGTTACTGTCCGTGAGTCGGCCTTCATCCATCACCTGCAGCAGCAGGTTGAAAATGTCCGGGTGGGCCTTTTCAATTTCGTCCAGGAGCACCACGCAGTAGGGCTTGCGCCTCACTCTCTCCGAGAGCTGCCCGCCTTCTTCGTAGCCAACATATCCCGGAGGCGCGCCAATGAGGCGTGACACGCTGAATTTCTCCATGTACTCGCTCATGTCTATCCTTACCATGTTGTCCTCGGAGTCAAAGAGGTATTCGGCAAGGGAACGCGCAAGCTGGGTCTTTCCAACGCCGGTGGGGCCGAAGAACAGGAAGGTCCCTATTGGCCTGTGTGGGTCCTTGAGGCCGGCGCGGCCTCTCTGGATAGCCCTCACTACGGTTTCTACGGCCTCGTCCTGCCCGATTATCCTCTGCTTCAGGCGGTCGCGCATCTTCACAAGGCGGTTGCCCTCGGATTCGGCCACCTTGTTTACGGGAATGCCGGTCATCTTGGAAACCACGGTTGCAATGTCTTCAACCTCCACAACCGAAGATGCGCCCTTCTTCTTTGAAAGCGAGAGCCGTACCATTGAGCCGGCCTCGTCCATGGCGTCTATGGCTTTGTCCGGGAGGGAACGGTCTGTGATATAGCGGTTTGTGAGCCTCACCGCCGCCTCCACGGCATCGTCGGAGTAAGTGATTCCGTGGAATTCCTCGTACTTGCCCTTGAGGTTTTTAAGGATCTCTATTGACTGCTCTACGTCCGTAGGCTCCACCACAATCTTCTGGAAACGCCTGTCAAGGGCGCCGTCCTTTTCCACTATCTTGGTGAATTCGTCAAGCGTGGTGGCGCCTATGCACTGGAATTCCCCGCGTGCAAGGGCGGGCTTGAGCATGTTTGCGGCATCCAGGCTTCCGGAAGCGCCGCCGGCACCAACTATGGTGTGGAATTCATCTATGAACAGGATGAGGTCCGGGTTCTCGGAGGCCTCCTTGATGATGGTCTTGAGGCGTTTTTCAAAGTCCCCGCGGTATTTTGTGCCTGCCACCACGGAGGCTATGTCAAGCGAGAGGATGCGTTTTTTTGCCAGCGCCGGGGAAATGTTCCCGGAGGCTATCCTCTGGGCAATCCCTTCCACTATGGCCGATTTTCCCACTCCGGGCTCACCTATGAGCATGGGGTTGTTCTTCTTCCTTCGGCCAAGGATCTGGATGACGCGGTTTATTTCAGTGTCGCGGCCCACCACAGGGTCAAGTTTGCCCTCGCTGGCAGCACGGGTGAGGTCGTAGGCAAATTCCTCTATGTCAAGTTTCTTGCCGTCCTCGGAGTCGTCTTCCGGCCCCTGTGAGGGCTGGGTGTCTCCTGAGCCGCCGCCCTGCTGGTCCATGGGCTTCAGTAGACCTTCGTCCTCCATTACGGCAAGAAGCCTCCCGTAGTCTATCCCGCGGGCCCTAAGGTATGCCTGGCCGTAACTTTCAGTGGTGCGGCAAAGCGCCAGCAGAAGGTGATGGGTGTCTGCCCTGGGGCTCTTGAGCCTTGTGGCCTCCATCACGGTGATGCTCAGGACATTCTGGGCCTGACGGGAGAAATTGATGTGGTCTATCTGGTCATAGGGGATGGTCTCGTTGGTGAAGATGCGCTGGTCTATGAAGGCCTTCAGTTCTGCGGGCTCCACGCCAAGGCTCTGGAGAATCCGGAATGCCGAATTGTCCTCGTGGCGGATAAGGCCAAGGAAAAGGTGGTCCGGGCCGATGCCGTAAGAGCCGGTGCGCATAGCTTCCTCGCGGGCGTATTTAATGACCATATTAAGGTGGTCGGAAACTTGAAGTTGCATATATGTCTTTTTATGATGGCCTGAAAGTATCAACAATCACGCCTTTAGCGCATCATTATGACAAATTGTCAAAAAGAATTAACTTTGCAGGCACTTTATTTGCAAAGATAGCAACGTTATGAAAAAAATACTAGTATTTGCAGCGCTCCTTTTTTGCGGATTATACGCAGGAGCCCAGAATTTCAGCGGAACATTTGAGCAGGTCAAAACCCTCAAGGTATCAGGAAAAACCATAAGGAGCGCCGGTGACATCGAGTTTACCGCCCCGGACCAGCTTGCCATGCTTTACACAAACCCCAACGGGGATTTCTTCATCGTGGACGGCACCCAGATTCGCATGGACATGCGCGGCGTCCAGCTTGACGTAGACACCAAGAACAACAAAACCGTAGCCCTCCAGCGTAACGCCCTTCTTTACAGCTGCACCGGAGACTATGAGAAAATCGCTGCCGAAATGGACGCCGACTGCAAGGTGACCCCCGGCAAAAACGGCGGCAAGCACGTGGAACTGAAAGTGAGGAAGCCATCTCCCAAAGGTTATTCCGGCGTAATCCTGGAGTATAACAAGGCCGGCCTCATCCAGAAACTCACACTTGAGGAGTTCGGCGGCATTTCCACTGATTACATCCTAAAGGTAAAATAGGTTTTAATTAAACTTACAGTCAAAGTCACGTTTAGGAGCTAAACGTGACTTTGTTCGTTTAAACGGGGCGCGGAAGTAGGTTTTTTCAACAATTTTGCCTATATTTGTATGTTTATAACAAAGGTATAAGTTTAAAGAAAAAATATGGACGAAATTAAGGACAAGAATCAGTTGGAGGAGATAGATGGAACAGGCTATGTAGAGCAGGTGGAGATAGACCATGAGATGCGCACCGCATACATAGACTACTCCATGTCCGTAATTGTATCCCGTGCCCTTCCGGACGCCCGTGACGGTCTCAAACCCGTTCAGCGCCGCGTTCTGTTCGGCATGGACAACATGGGCCTGAGCTTCGGCGGCCAAACCAAGAAGAGTGCCCGTATCGTGGGTGAGGTCATGGGTAAGTATCACCCTCACGGAGACTCCAGCGTATATGATGCAATGGTGCGTCTGGGCCAGGACTGGAACCAGCGTTACCCCCTTGTAAAGGGCCAGGGAAACTTCGGCTCCGTAGACGGTGACTCTCCCGCAGCCATGCGTTACACGGAGGCCAAGCTCCAGAAGATGGCCGAAGACGTGCTCGGGGACATGGACAAGAACACCGTGGACATGACCCTGAACTTTGACGACACCCTTGAGGAACCCACCGTGCTTCCCACCAAGGCTCCGCTGCTGCTCCTGAACGGCGCATCCGGCATTGCCGTGGGCATGGCCACCAACATGGCTCCCCACAACCTTGGAGAATGCTGCGACGCCATTTGCGCATACATTGACAATCCGGAAATTACAACGGATGAACTCATGCACTACATCAAGGGCCCGGATTTCCCCACCGGCGGTATAGTGATGGGCAAAGGCGGCATCAAGGAGGCTTATGAAACCGGCCGCGGCCGCGTGGTAATCCGTTCCAAGACAGAGATAGAGGTAGACGACAAAGGCCGTGAAACCATCGTTGTCACCGAAATCCCCTATATGGTGAACAAGCGTGAGATGATAGA
>JAFVDC010000039.1 GCA_017478685.1 Bacteroidales bacterium
AAAGAATATTTTAGTATCTTTGTAAGCTTTGAGTAAAGAAAACAATATCATAATAAAAAATGCCCGTGAAAATAACCTCAAGGGCATTACCGTAGAGATTCCCCGCGGCCGTCTTGTAGTAATTACCGGAGTCAGCGGCAGCGGAAAAAGTTCCCTTGCGTTTGACACCCTTTTTGCCGAAGGCCAGCGCCGCTTTGCCGAAAGCCTGTCTTCCTATGCCCGCCAGTTCCTTGGCCGAATGTCAAAACCGGACGTAGACATCATTGAGGGCATTCCTCCGGCAATTGCCATAGAGCAGAAGGTGAACATCAAGAACCCCCGTTCCACCGTTGCCACCACAACGGAAATCTACGACTATCTCCGCCTTCTTTTTGCCCGTATCGGCCGCACATATTCCCCTGTAAGCGGGCGGGAAGTGAAGGCCCACGGCGTGAAGGATGTCCTGGATTTCCTCTCGGACGGCTTGGAGCATTCCGTTTATATCCTTGCAGAGTCCCGTTGGGCTTCACGTAGTGACAAAGTGGAGTATCTGCTATCCCTTAAAGAAGAGGGATACAGCCGCCTTTTCGATACTCGGGACCATAGGATTTTGAGTATTGAGGATGTTCTTCAGATGAACGGGAATTATCCGGATGGTCTTCTCCTTCTCATTGACAGGCTCAAAATCCATCCTCCGATGGATTCGGATGCCGTCATGCGCCTGAGCAGTTCTGTCCAATTGGCTTTTGACATGGGTAAAGGAGACATATATCTGTGGGAAAAGCCTGATGGCGGCCTGACTCATTTCTGTTCACGGTTTGAGCTGGACGGAATCACTTTCCGGCAGCCGGACGAGTACCTTTTCAGCTTCAACAGTCCGCTTGGGGCCTGCCCTGTTTGCGGGGGACTGGGGAAGATTATCGGCATAAGCGAGGACCTTGTGGTCCCGGACAAGACAAAGAGCATCTACGACGGCGCAATTGCCTGCTGGAGAGGGGAGAAAATGGGCTGGTTCAAGGATCAGCTTATCCTCAATGCCGAAAAGGAGGGGATTCCCATCTTCGAGCCTTATTGCAAGCTTTCGCAGGCGCAAAAGGACATTATCTGGACCCACGAAGGAGATTACCAGGATCCCGGCGCCTTCTTCGGCATAAACCAGTTCTTCCAGTGGGTGGAGAGCAACCGCTACAAGATCCAGTACAAGTATATGCTTTCCCGCTACAGCGGCCGAACCACCTGCCACGCATGCGGCGGAAGCCGGTTAAGGAAAGAGGCACTGTATGTGAAGATATGCGGGAAAACCATCCACGACATCCTTTCCATGACAGTGGAGGACCTCCTGAAGTGGTTCAATGATGTGTCTCTTACCCCATATGAGATGGAGGTTGCGGGAAAGACAATTGAGGAGATAAAGTTCCGTTTGCAGTGCATAGAGGATGTGGGGCTTGGATACCTTACCCTCAGCCGGACCATGAACACCCTTTCCGGCGGTGAAAGCCAGAGGGTGAACCTTGTCACGGCCCTGGGTAGTTCCCTGGTGGGCTCCATGTATATCCTGGACGAGCCCTCTATCGGCCTTCATCCAAGGGATACAGACCGCCTCATTGCAGTCCTGAGGCGCCTGAGGGACATCGGAAACACCGTTGTGGTGGTGGAGCATGACCCTGAAATCATCAGGGCGGCCGACTGGGTGATAGACCTTGGCCCCGGCGCCGGAGTGAATGGCGGGGAAGTGGTGTTTGAGGGCATCCCTGTCATTTCGACCGGAGCCGAAAAATCCCTCACCCTGCAGTACCTGAGCGGAGCCCGGGAGCCGTACCACAGGGAAAAGAACCCCTGGCATTACTCCATTGTGGTGAAGGGAGCAATGCAGAATCACCTCAAGGATATTGACGTGAGATTCCCGCTTAATGCCTTTACGGTGGTTACCGGAGTGTCC
>JAFVDC010000040.1 GCA_017478685.1 Bacteroidales bacterium
AAAAACAGGTTGTTGCTATACTTCAACGGCCGTTTGATAGATGTAGAAAGCAATTTCTACAAGAGCGGCGGAGGAAGCCGCGTGGCCAACAAAGACAACACGGGCAGGGAGTTCACGGAGCACTACAAGTTCACCGGAGAAGGGACCACGCTGGGGTATTACGACTCCAGGACGTTCGTGATAGCCAACATGAGCAAGCGGGAGTGGCGTGACCAGCTCATGAAATGGGCCGACAGGGCTATGGATTACGGCGCCGACGCCGTGTTCTACGACCAGCTTGGCGTTGCGGAGGAATTCCCGGACTGGGACCTTTCCCGCGAATACCCCGTCCAGGACATCTTCACGGGCCGTTACAAGGCCGAAGCCCTCAAGGAAATCCGAGACCACATCAAGGCGAAGGACCCGGAGTTTGCGCTTGGAACCGAATGGCTCAGTGACTGCACCAGCCAGTTCTGCGACTTTGTGCACATAGTGGAGTTCACGGCACTTCCGGAAAGCTTCCCGGAGTGGTTCCGCTACACATTCCCGGAGGTTGTGTGGAGCGACCGCTGCGTGCGCGACGACAACGACGTCCCCCGCCGCGTGTACAACACCCTCCTCAAGGGCCTCCGGAACGACATTGAGGTGTTCCGCTGCCGCGGACTCATAGATGAAACACCTGTGTATCAGGCACATCTTGCCAAGGTAAATGAAATCCGCCACGCCTTCCCTGACCTCCTCCTTGAAGGCCGATACACCGCCACCGACGGCTTCACTTGTTCCGACAAAGCCCTCACCGCCCGCAGCTTCACCGCCGGAGACAAGATGGCAGTGGTTGTCACAAATACCAGTGACAAGACTAAGATAGGAAAGATTACGGTGCCGGGGTACAAGCTCACTGGCAGCCGCAGCATAGGAGGGAAGATTGAATCAAACACCATAACGCTTGACACCAATGAAATTGCAGTCCTTGTTTTCACTCGCTAGCATACTTGCACTTCTTTTTTCCTGCAGCCCCAAAGCGCAGGACACTTCCCTTCTGGAGGCCCCTTCAGGGCTGACCGTAACGGAGATTACCACGGAATCGGCCACCCTTTCATGGAAGGAAAATTCGGCCGAAGCCATTGGCTACTATGTGTTTCTGAATTCAAATGTGAAGCCTCTGGCCACCCTGCCCCAGGGAAGCGTGTCCTACACTTTCACCGGGCTTTCAGAGAACACTGAATACAAGTTTGGCGTGCAGGCCTATGGCAGCGGCACGGCAATGAGCCCTGTTGCATGGACAGAGCCCGTAAAAACCGCCGCCCCGGAACCGGAGCCGGAACCCGAACCTGAGCCGGACGCCAACCCCATTGAGCCGGTCACATTTGACTGGACGGAGGTAACTGGACTTGACATTCCGGAATCCGTCAAAGTCTACAAGACCGAAGGCACCCTGAGCGGCCGCCCGCTGAAGGCATGGTATGCCGTTGCCGACTGCTCCGGTGATGTCAGGCTGAGGGTTCTTTTCCCCGGCCTTGACGGCAAGAAAACAATTGACGATGAGGCCGCAGCCGACGAAAAATGCCTTGTGCTTGTGAACGGAGGCATCTTCGGCAAACTTAACAACGGATTTGCCGTTTGCGACGGGCAGCAGACTCCCTGGGCGCGAGTGGAAGACGACAACTGGGACGTAGACCGCCAGTACTGGGGCCCGGACGGCAAGCTCCACACGGTGTCCCGCGGACTTTTCGGCGTAGATGAAGCCGGGAAGCCGGGCGTCTTCTGGTCCTACACCCCCAAGCACGGTACCGTGTATGTGTATGACAAGCCCATCCCCACCGTCGCGGGCGGTCCAGTACAGGCCGGCGGAACGGACACATTCCCTTGCGACAGGGCCCAATGGGAGCCATACAACGCCATCACCTGCGGTCCGGTGCTCCTCCAAAACGGAAAGTGCCCCATCAATGACAAGAAAACTTCGGCCGGCTACTGGGAAACAAATTACGAGCTTTGGGCCGACGACATTTACGGCGTGGATGTCCTCGCAGACCGCACGGCGGTAGGATTCCTTGAGGACGGCCGCGTAATCCTTCTTGTGGCCGATGGCCGAATTGACTCCTCCAAGGGCGCCAAGACCCTTGAAATGGCGGCCATCATGAAAGGCCTTGGATGCGTTGGAGCACTTAACCTTGACGGTGGCGGCTCCACGGGATTGTGGGTGAGGGGCGGCGGTCACCTGAACGACCTCACCGGCGGCAACCGCGCAGTCCTTACCACCATAGGCTTTTTTGAAAAGTGATTCTTGCAAGCCTCATACTGGCTGCCTTGATCGGCCTTGTTCCCGCCCCCGCGGAATACTCTCCGGAGAGGAGCAGGACCTGCTTCCGAAAGGCCATAGAGCATCTTGAACCGTGGCAGAAGGAAGAGGCCTACAGGATTACAATCCGTGGCCGGAAGGTTAAGGTTGAAGCTCTTACAAAAGAGGGCAGGTTCCGTGCACAGACAACCCTGGAGCAGCTAAGGGCCCTTGGGGAACTCCCGGAGGGGACAATCCTTGACTATCCCCGCCTTCGGCACAGGGGCCTCATGATAGACGAATCCAGGAGTTTCAAGGGCCTTGAGTTCCTGAAAAAGCAGATTGATGCCATGGCGCTCCTGAAGCTCAATGTCCTGCACCTTCACCTTGACGACAGCGCCGGATGGAGGATGGAGATTGATTCTTACCCCAACCTCACGGCCTCAACTGCCTTCCGCGTGGGATACACCTACCATGAATGGGAGGCCGGGAAGTATAAGTTCACATCGGCCGACGACCCCGCCGGTTATGGCGGATTCTATTCAAAGGCTGAGCTCCGGGAACTGGTGGAATATGCCGCCAAGCGCTTCATAACCGTAATTCCTGAGGTTGAGATGCCGGGGCATTCAATGGAAGTGGGATATGCTTACCCTGAGGTCCTTTGCACTCTTGAAGACGGAACGCTTTGCCGCGGGGCCTGGGACCTTTGCCCGGGTTCAGAAGCCACCTACACGCTTCTGGAGAGCGTCCTTTCAGAGGTGATGGAGGTATTCCCTTCGGAGCTTATCCACATTGGCGGAGACGAGGCCACAATGAAAACCTGGCCCGGCTGCCCCAAGTGCCGCGCGCTCATGGAGCGGGAGGGATACACCTCCGTCAAACAGCTCCAGGGACACCTTGTGCGCCGTATAGAGGCTTTTGTCCGCTCCCATGGCCGAAGGATAATCGGCTGGGACGAAATCCTGGAGACGGGCGTACCGGAGGGGGCCGTGGTGCAAAGCTGGAGGGGCGTTTCAGGAGGGCAGAAGGCATCGGCCCTGGGACACGACGTTGTGATGTCCCCCAACACCCACCTCTATCTTGACTACTACCAGGACCTTATTCGGAAAGAGCCAAAGGCGGTTGGGGCGCTGACATCCCTCAGGTGGGTCTACGGCTATGACCCGCTTGCCCCCGGGATGGCCCCGGAGCATCTTCTTGGCATCCAGGGAAACCTCTGGTGCGAACTGATCCCCACCCCGGAGCATGCCGAATACATGCTTTATCCGCGGGCCTTTGCAATTGCCGAAACCGCCTGGAGCCCTTCTTCGGCCAAAGACTGGGAGAGTTTCTACCGAAGGACAAGGGCCCTCCTTGAAGTATTCCACCGACGCGGGTACAGGAGTTTCGACCTTGACACGGAGAGCGACCTTTCCAGAAGCGGATGCCGCACTAGGGATGAATATGACGCTTATTTGAAGAATTAGTCTTATCTTTGCAAAGACACATGGACATCAAGATAGACAGCAGCCTCAACCATTCCCTTTACAGGCAAATTGTAGAGGGTGTGGAGCGCAGTGTCCACGAAGGTTCCCTTCCCGCCGGAGAGCAGCTTCCGTCCATGAACGAGCTCGCCTCCAAATACGCCATTTCCCGTGAAACCGTAAAGAAAGCCTACGGAATACTTGTAGAGAAAGGGCTCATCGCTCCCAAGCACGGCAAAGGCTTCTATGTGGCCGATATCTCCAAAAGCGGCCGCCCGCAGGTGCTGGTTATCTTTGACAAGTTCTCCGTTTACAAGCAGATCCTTTTCAACGCCTTTTCCGGCACGCTGTCCGGCAAGGCCGAAATCACGATTGTCAACCACAACCAGAGCCTGGAACTTCTCACCTACTACCTTGACAATTATCTGGACAGTTTTGACTACTATGTGGTTACGCCGCACTTCCCCCTGGACGAGGCAACCCAGGCGGGAGTTTCCAAGCAGCTTTCCCGCATTCCAAACCGCAAGCTCATAATGCTGGACCGCCTGCAGCCGGATTTCCCCGGGAACTTCGGCGCGGTGTATCAGGACTTTGAGAACGATGTCTGCGACGGCCTTGCACAGGGTCTTTCCCCTACCATCCGCACCCGGAAGCTCCGGGTGATAACCCTGCCGGCATCCTTGTACGGCCACGGGATGCATCCAGGCATAAAGCGCTTCTGCCGGGAGCACGCCATCCCCGTGGAATTCATAGAATCGGCCCCGGAGGTAATTTCCCCCGGAGACACTTTCCTTCTCCTTAGTTCCCAACTGGACGCCGGGCTGGTAGCTCTCACCCGCAAGATCCAGAACAGCGGCCTTGAGATAGGGCGGGACGTCTTCATCATTTCCTACAACGAGTTTGACATGAACGAGATTGTCCTTGGCGGACTCACCACAGTTTCGGCCGATTTCCACGAGATGGGAAGGCTGGCGGCAGAGATGATACTCAATCGGCGGCTGGTCAAGATTCACTGCCCGTTCAGGATGAATAGGAGACATACTTTCTGATTACGTGTTGCATTAGAAAGAAATATTTCTTATATTTGCAATAAAATACCACAGTACACCACACTTGAAAAACACATAAAATCACATAACTAATTCATTATCAACATGAGAAAACTCTTTTATGCATTTCTCGCTCTTACTGCAGGCTTGGCAATTGCCAGCTGTGCAAAAGAGTATGATGACACCACTCTCAAGGGAAAAATAGATGCCCTTGACAAAAAAGTGTCCACACTTGAACAAAAGGTGAATGCTCTCACTGAGCAGGTCACCGGTCTCTCAACCACCATCAAAGAATGGAAGGAAGGCGGCTTTGTTGAGTCCGTCACTGAAATCAAGGATGGTGATGTTGTCACTGGCTATACCGTCAAGTTCGTGGGTGGCAAAACCGTAGTCCTTTACAACGGTAAAGACGGTAAGAACGGAACCGACGGCACCAACGGCACCAACGGTACCAACGGTACTGACGGTACTGACGGCAAAACCCCTACCATCATCAGCTACAACGAAGACCTTGTCTGGTCAATTGACGGAGAGAATCCCCTCCTCGTCGATAATAAACCCGTTCCCGCAAACGTAGTTCCCACCTTTACCATCAACGACGAAGGACACCTCATCATGACCCTCCAGGGTCAGGAGACAGACCTTGGCAAGGTGAAAGGTGAAGACGGC
>JAFVDC010000003.1 GCA_017478685.1 Bacteroidales bacterium
CGTCACCAAGCAGGGCCCCGGCTGCTGGGGTGCAGGTGCACCTGAAGGCTACACCTTCGAGGAAGGCGGCCCTAAGGGCAGCTGGACCGGCAACGAAGCTTCTGTTGAGTTTACTGCAACCGACAACCAGGTTCGTATCAAGGAACTCACCATTATTTACGCAAAGTAATTGAATTTTAATAACTTAAACTAAAAGGGCTGCCCGGGGAGAAATTCTTCGAGCACCCTTTTAGGTCTTAAAGCAGAGGAAAATGAAAAGAAGAGCCCTCATAGGCCTGGTGGCTGCAATAGCCTCGTCGCTGGCGCTTTTTTCCTGCCAGCAGACGCCTGATGGCGGCGCGGACGTAATTCCCGTCATCAAGGTACCCCGTGAGGTTGAAGGGGCCACAGGTGGCAGCCAGTTTGTAAAGGTGGCTGCCGGAGGCCAGTGGACTCTCTCGGTTGTATACACCCAGGGCCCGGAAGGCTGGATTCACCTCAACAAGACCACAGACACCGGGAACGCCTCCGTAGACATGACCATAGACCCCAATGAGGCCGAAGACCCCAGGAAGGCAAACCTGGTACTCACGGCGGGGTCCTATGAGATAACCAAGATAATCACCCAGCTGGGGAAAGTGAGCGCAACCACCACCGCCTGGCTGGAGTTGCCGGCCTTTGAGCAGACGGAGCAACAGGAGTACTATGTACATGACAACGATGGTGGTGCATACGTAAATCGTGAAATTAGCGGAGTTCGTAACTGGAGCTTTTTTTACGATAAAGATAACTTCATGTCAAAGTGGGTGGCCTATCCGCTTAATCATTCACTTATAGGGACTGGTAAGCGTACCGACAAATGGGGAATGGACCCTTTAGTGGAAGAGAAGTATCAAGTGAAGTTACTTACACCCTCCGGTGGATATGGCGGAGGCTGGACCAGAGGACATCAAATTCCATCGGCCGACAGATATGACTATGCTGCCAATGTGTCTACATTTTATATGACAAACATGGCTCCCCAGCAATACGATTTTAACGGAGGTATTTGGGGAGATCTGGAGCAGCAGATAAGAAACTGGGCTCCCAACCGTGCCAGTTCTGCCAGGGATACAATGTACGTTGTTACAGGGCCCGATTATAGAAACTCAACAAGCAGAACCGGCTCCAGCGGGGGGCATTCTGTATTGATACCAACACATTATTGGAAAGCTCTCTTATTGAAAAAAGGTGACACATATTCGGCGGTCGGTTTTTATATGCCTCATACGAAAAGCATCGCCGATGGCAATTTTATGGACTACGTCTGTTCCATCACGGAACTTGAATCCAAAACCGGCATAGACTTCTTTGTGAATCTTCCCGCCCTGCTTGGCAAAGAGCAGGCTCAGGCAATAGAAGATGCATCTCCCTCTGAAACACTGAAAAACTGGTAACCTATGAAAAGAACCATTGCAATAGTGGCAGCCCTCATGCTGCTTATCATCCCAAGAACGGCCGATGCCCAGAAGCATAAGAGCTACGTAATTGGTTTTTACAACCTTGAAAACCTCTTTGACACCTACCACGACGAAGGCAAGAACGACTACCAGTACCTCCCGGACGGCGCCAATGAGTGGACAGAGGAAAAGTATGCCAAGAAACTCAAGAACATGGCCCGCGTCATTGCCGACATGAAAAAGGACAACGGCGCCTGGCATGCCGTCCTTGGCGTTTCCGAGGTAGAGAACCGTCATGTCCTTGAGGACCTGGTGTCGGAACCCGCAATAGCGGAGGCCAACTACCAGATTGTCCACTACGACGGCCCGGACCGCCGCGGCGTGGACTGCGCGCTGTTCTATCGGCCCGATGTATTCAAGTACATCACCAGCGAATCCATCCCCTTCACCTTCGAGCCCTCCCGCATAGACTGGAGCGCCTGGACCGATGAAGAGAAGGACGCCTTCCGCACCCGTGACATCCTGATGGTGCGCGGAACCATTGACGGAGAGATGTTTGCCTTCTTCGTGTGCCACCTTCCCTCCCGTCTTGGCGGAAAGGGCGCAGACCTTCGTCCCCGCGGTGCCGAAATCGCCTACATGAGGGCCATGGAGCTCCAGGAGGAGTTCCCCGGAATCAAGATTGTGGTGATGGGAGACATGAACGACAACCCCACGGACGTCTCCATGACAGAGTACCTCCACGGCAAGGAATTCAGGGACGACCTTAACGACGAAGACTTCTTCAACCCCTTCCTCAGCATGCTGAAGGCCGGTTACAGCTCCCTCTATTACAGGGGCGCCGGAAACATCTTCGACATAGTGATGGTGAACAAGGCCCTTGCCGATGCCGAAGATGACACCTTTGAGATTCAGCCCATCCTCAAGAAGAAGTTCTATGGCCGAATCTTCTCCAAGCCCTACATGACCAACCAGAGCGGTCAGTACAAGGGAACCCCGTTCCGCACCTTCTCCAACGGCGCATTCGTGAACGGCTACTCAGACCACTATCCTACGTACATTGTAATCAAGAAGTAGAGGAGATTCTTCGCTTCGCTCAGAATGACAAAACCAACCAATATGACTAAAAAACTTATACTGACCTTTGCCGCGGCACTTTGCGCCATGAGCCTCATGGCCCAGGAGGAGCCTACCGGCGGCGTAAAGGGTAAGGTTGTAGACCGTAACGGCCGCGCGCCCATTGAGAACGCCCAGGTGGTCCTGATGCGTGGCGCAGAGGAGATTGGGGAAGTGCAGTCGGCCCAGGACGGTTCCTTCCTGATTCCCTCCCTGCCGGACGGCATGTACACCCTGAAGATTACCGCTCCCGACTTCCTTGAGTCCCAGGTGCAGGTTACCGTCAACGACGGCTATGTGAAAAACATGTTCAACCTGTCTCTGACGGGTGTCCAGCATGTTACCGACATTGATGACGACTCCTTTGCCAACTTCGACATGGACGACTCCGGGTTCAACGACAACCCCACCATCCTGTTCGGCTCGAATGACGTTTTCAACAACATTGCAGGCTATAACTTCTCTGCCGTGCGTTTCCGCGCCCGCGGCTACAGCTCCGAGAGCCAGGAAGTTTACCTTGCAGGCGTCAAGATGAACGATGCCATCACAGGCTACGGTCCGTTCTCCCTGTGGAGCGGCCTCAACGAGGCCATGCGCTCTAAGGAAACCGTCAACGGCGTTGAGGTTTCAGATGTCGCCCTTGGCTCCTACAACGGCGTCACCAATATCTTCGGCACGGCATCGGAGGTGCGTAAGGGGCTTCGCGGAAGCGTCCTCACCAACAGTGCGCTGTACCGTCTGCGCCTAATGGCTTCCTATGCCACCGGCCAGATGGACAACGGCTGGTCCTTTGCGGCTAACATCAGCGCCAGGCTTGGCGGCAACGACTGGATTGACGGTGTCTACTACCGCTCTTTCGCATACTACCTTGCTGCCGACAAAATCAACCACGACTCCCACAAACTGAGCTTCGCCTTCTTCGGCACTCCCGGTGAAAGAGGTGCACAGAATTCATCCACCCAGGAGGTGTACGACCTCATGGGGGACAACATGTACAACTCCAACTGGGGCTACCTTAACGGCAAGGTGCGCAACACCCGCGTCCGCAAGACCCACGAGCCCATCGCTTTCCTGAAGTGGGACTTCACGCCTTCCGACAAGTTCGAGAGCCACACCACCGTCCTGTTCCGCTTCGGCAAAAACGGATATACGGCAATGGACTGGTACAATGCCCAGGACCCCCGTCCGGACTACTACCGCAACCTGCCTTCCTATTTTTATAACCCGGACCCCGACTACAAGCGCAACAACCAGGACAAGGCCGTGGAGGCATTCCAGGCTTGGAAGGCCCAGGACCCTGCAGTGACCCACTTCAACTGGGACCGCGTCTATCAGGTGAACCAGCAGTCCGAGGGCGGCCGTTCAAAGTACGTCCAGGAAGAGCGCCGCGTAGACCAAAGGGACCTTAACCTTGCCTTCAACTTCAAGTACAGGCCCATCCAGAACCTCACCGTCACGGGCGGCCTCAACGGCAAACTCAACAAGACCGAATACTACAAGGTCCTGGCCGACCTCCTTGGCGGACAGTACTTTGTGGATATTGACAACTTCGCGGACCGCGACTTTGCCGCAGAGCCCTACATGGCCCAGAACGACCTTGACTACTATCTCTCCCACAACGGCCAGGCCCGTATCCTCCACAAAGGCGACAAGTACGGCTACGACTACAACGTCCATGTGCGCAACCTTGGCGGCTGGATCAATGGAGAATACACCATCGGCAACCTTGACATAGACCTTGGCGGCCGCCTTGGCTACACCAGTTTCTGGCGTGAAGGCCTTGTGAGAAAGGGCCTCTTCCCCGGAACCGAATATGTGGATCCCGTTACCGGAAACACGGTGTATCCCTCTACACAGGACGGCCTCTACTCCACCTCCAAGGGTAATTCGGAGAAAGCACGTTTTCTTACTTATGCCGGAAAGCTTGGACTCAACTATGTCATTGGCGGCAACATGAGGGTTTATGCCAACGTGGGTTACTTCCAGGATGCTCCCACCTTCAACCAGGTGTTCGTGAGCCCCCGCACCCGCAATGACATGGTTCAGGACCTTACTCCCATCAAGACCTTCTCCTCCGATATCAACTGGCAGTTCTCCGGCAGCGGAATCAACGCCCGCGTAACCGCCTACTACACCACCATCAAGGGCCAGAGCAAGGTGATGAGCGCCTACGACGATGTCCAGAACGCCTTCTCCAACTTCGCCCTCAGCGGAATCGACCAGCGCAACATGGGTATCGAGCTCGGCTTCAAGGTCCCTACCTACATTGTTCCCAACCTCTCTGTCCAGGGCGTCCTTTCGCTTGGCGAGGCTATCTACACCTCCAACCCCAAGATGATGCAGACGCTTGACAACAGCGCCACTCCCGTGCTCTTTGACGGCCAGTACGTGATTGATGTTCCTTACTGGAAGGAGAGCCCCGTTTACAAGAAGGACGCATGGGGCAACTACACAAACGTAATTGACCACAAACAGAAGCACTATGTGCCTTCAACTCCCCAGACAGCAGTGTCACTCGGACTCAGCTGGAACTACAACTACTGGTTTGTGGATGCCGATGTCGAGTACTTCGACCGCGCCTATCTTGACATGAACCCTCTGTACCGCACCCAGTATGCTGCAGAAGGCCCGGACCGCAATGTGTTCTTCGACGCCGAGGAAGAGCTTGCAGCCCTTGGCCGTGATCCGGAAGTCGAGTCCATTGCCTACAATGAGATCGAGGCCATGACCACCCAGGAGAAGTTTGCTCCCGCATTCCTCCTGAATCTCTCCGTGGGCAAGTCCTGGTATATCCAGAGGAAGTACCAGCTGGGCTTCTCGCTCAATGCCAAGAACCTCCTCAACAACAGGCAGGTCAAAACCGGCGGCTACGAGCAAACCCGCATGGTGGACAACACCGCCTCCAAGACCCGCTACTACCGTTTCGACTCCAAGTACTTCTACATGTCCGGTATCAACTACATGCTTAACATTTACTTCAGATTCTAAAAGTCATGAGAAAGTCAGTCATTTCACTTGCAGCGCTTGCGCTCCTCGTTTCCTGCCAGAGTCTGATAGAAGAATGGCAGCCGGTTGTCACTTTCAGCCAGCCGGACAAAGTTGACTTCGTCCCCGTGGACATGGACGACGAGGTGAACACCACCATCGCAGACCTCAAGGGCCTGTACAAAGAGCACGGCAAGCCCGTGGTAATTACGGGAACCAAAATAATCAAGGCCCAGGTTGTGTCCTCCGACGAAGACGGCAACATCTACCGTGAACTGTACATCCAGGACGCCACCGGCGCCATCTGCCTCAAGCTTGGCCGCTCCAGCTCCTACGACGACTATAAAGTCGGCCAGATCCTCTACATAGACTGCGAGGACCTTTGCATTGGAGAATACGGCTACAAGACCGGTAACTACGGCGGTGGCGGACTCCTCCAGCTTGGTCTCCTTGGAGACGGCTGGCAGGCATACCTTGACGGTGAAACCAAGGACGTGCCCGAGTACGAGACCTCTTACATAGACCTTGTCCCCATTGTGAACAAGCACATCTTCAAGGGAGAAATCCTTGACGAGGAAGACCGTATCAAGCCCGCAACCCCTAGCGGCTCCGAGCTCTCCAGCGACTCCTTCAAGAACGGACTCGCTCCGGCAGTCGTGGGCAAGCTCACAAAACTTACGGGCCTGAAGGTCAAGGGTGAGGTCTTCGCCCTCCTGTATCCGGATTCCAACCTTGCCCACGACAAGAACAACTCCTGGAACCGCCTGTTCATTTCGGACGACACTCCGCTTGAGTTTGAAACTCCTTATGAGGGCTATCCCAAGTATCCTCACAATCTCATCCACTGGGGCCTTACCAAGCGCCGCACCGTGGATCACCTTGAGAGGGGAGACTGGGACAAACTCCTTCTTGGAGATTCCGGCGCGGACATCCAGGGCAAGAATACCGTTGGCGAGCGCAAGGTGGATGCCAAGAACTTCGGCTACGGCTATGTTGCCGCAGAGCCCGACACCTATGACGACGCTCCCACTTACAAGCAGGTTCTCATAGACCATGCAACTGCCCAGAGCGTGAGCCACTACTTCATCTACGACGGCGCCGAGGTCCAGATCCGTACCAGCGGTTATTCCCGCTTCGCGGACATTCCCATCCCGGCCGATGTCCTTGACGGTTCCAAGAGCATTGATGTAATAGGCATAATGTCCCGTTATCAGGGAAGTGCCCAGTTCATGCTCCTGGATGCCTTCTACCACGGAAATTCCACCTCTATCATTAAAGATGTAAACTAAATCTTCTGATTATCAGCGTGTTAGCAGTATAGCGGTGCACCGTACGGTGCACCGCTATACTGCTTTATTATTGATTATCAGACAGTTATGGATCATCTCTATTTCGCGATGTGAAGAAGGCGTTTTATTTGGTACAAGTTTGCCCCTGTGAGCTCTTGGAGTTTTTCGGCAATCTGCCATTTTTTGCTTTCCGGGGCTAAAATCACACTCCTCGGATCTGCTGAAAAGCTGGATCGTTTTGTAATCTCCAGCATTTTCACAAAATGCCTATGTGAGCTGGGGTCGTATTTCTCAACTAGATCATACTCACTTCCGGTGTTTGCGTTTATGGCATAAATCATTTCATCATAACCCTTATAGTATTGAAGCAGAAGGGCTTTGTTTATTGGCAAATATAGGCTCATGATATAATCGAATAACTGTGCGTGCTCCTTGATGGAAAGACCATGGAAGAGTCTTCGAATCACCGGATATTCAAGGTAACAGTTTCTGTTGTGAAATCGCTCCGCGACCTCCATCGACTGCTTGAGCTTGCGTGAGCATCGGCCTTTATCAATTGGCTCAGAGAAAGGATGGGCCGAGCCGATGTATGCCAGACAATTCCATGGGTCATCCTCGGCCCGGGCATAGAGCTCTTTTTCAACAGAATTGTTGCCGATATATGCGATGCAAGTCCTGACAGTCTTTGCGCCTTTTTTTACTGCGCTGCCGAATACTTTTTCAAACAAGGGTCCTTTTCGGCCGGAATCCCTGTTAAATGCCATGGCATATCTTGAGATTGTGGTGCCCATGAAGCGTGAGAGGCTGTCCAGGTCTGGAGCTTTTAGAAGAGAGTGAACGTGGTCGAACATGAGCGCCAAGGCCAGAACAACAATCCCGTAGCGTTTGGCTAGTACAGAGAACAGCGTGTAATACACCAGCCTGTCCTCCATCGTGTAAAATATTATATTCTGGTCAATTGAACGGTGATAGATGTGATGAAACTCATCCTCGATAAACTTGCGTTTGTGTCCTTTCATATGAGCAGTATTTAGGACTGCAATTATTATAATAAAAATCCGTATATCCCATAGGGTGTTGATAACTTTCGTTGTTTCACGTGTTTATTTTGCTGTTTTTACGGATTTTATGATTCGTGACGTTTTTTCGAATAAATGCAAGATTGTAGGAAGCTGGCTGCTAACCTGCTGACCCTGAGGTGAATAACGGTATAGCGGTGCACCGTATGGTGCACCGCTATACCGTTAAAACGCTGATACTCAGCACCCTACTCAAGTCCGCGGGCGCGGGAAAGGGCGGCGGGGTCGGGATCGGCGCCGCGGAACTGCCTGTAGAGGGTCATGGGCTCTTCGGAGCCGCCTCTTTCAAGGAAGGTGGCACGGAAAGAGGCCGATGTGGCAGGGTTGAAGATGCCGTCGGCCACGAACTTCTCCCAGGCGTCGTCAGCAAGGACCTCGCTCCAAAGGTAGCTGTAGTAGCCTGCGCTGTATCCGCTGTTGAAGATGTGGTTGAAGTAGGTGGTGCGGTAACGAGGGATGATTTCATCTATCAGTCCCATCTCCTTGCACACCTTTTCCTCAAAGGCGCGGATGTCCTCCGGGCCGGAGAATTCGGCCAGCTGGGCCGAAGTGAGCTCGTGCCACTTCATGTCCAGGATGGAAGCTGCGCAGAGTTCCCCGCACATGAAGCCCTGATTGAACCTGAGCCCGCTGCGAATCTTGGCAACGAGTTCGGCCGGGATGGGCTCTCCGGTGCGGTAATCATTTGCATACGCGGCAAGGATTTCCGGGACGAAGGCGAAGTTCTCGTTGAACTGGGAGAAGGTCTCCACGAAGTCACGGGCGACGCTGGTGCCGGAAACAGTCTTGTAATTGCACTGAGTCAGGAAACCGTGAAGGGCGTGGCCGAATTCATGGAAGGCCGTCTGCACATTGTCTATTGAAAGGAGCGAAGGCTGCTCCGCCGTGGGAGCCGGGAAGTTGCACACGTTCACGATGATGGGGCGCACGCCGGTTTCCTGCTCACGGAAGTTGTTCATCCAGGCGCCGCCGCGCTTTGTGGGACGCACATAGTAGTCGCGGTAGAAGATGCCCAGCAGGGAACCGTCCTTGTCCGTAAGTTTATAGGCCGATGCCGAAGGGTTGTAAACCTCCACCTCCGGAGCCGGCTCAATGTGGATGCCGTAAATCATTTCCGCGGCAGTGAAAACGCCTTTGAGGACGCTGTCGGCCTTGAAATAGGGCTTGGTCCGGGACTCGTCAAGGGCGTATTTCTGAGCGCGGAGTTTTTCGGCATAGAAGCTATAGTCCCAGGCCTCGATCTTGTGACCGGCCAGGGCGGCCATTTCCTTCATGTCGGCCTTGGCCTTGAGCATGGAGGCGTCCATGATGGGCTGGAGGAAGTTGTCTACGGTTTCCGGGCTTCCGGCCATCTTGTCGGAGAGCTGGAATTCGGCAAAGTTCTTATACCCGAGGAGCTCGGCCATTTCGGCACGAAGCTTCAGGATTTCCAGGACTATGGCGCAGTTGTCGGAGGCGTCCCCGTGGTTGCCGCGGGAGCGATATGCCTCAAAAACGGCCTTGCGCTTTTCGCGGTCCGGGCAGGAGCCCATGAAGTCGTAGTAGTCGCTCACGGTGATGCCGGTAGCCTCCTTGAAGGCATTGTTTTCGGCAAGGAGATTCTGGCCGAATTTCTGGCTCAAGGTTGCAAGGCGCGTCTGGATTTCGGCAAAACGGGCCTTGGCCTCTCCCTGGAGCCCCACGCCGTTGCGCTCGAAGCTCTGGAAGACCTTCTTCACCACCATCTGCTGCTCGCGGGTGAGACCGTCCTTGTTGTCATACACGGCCTTCACGCGGGCGAAGAGGGCTTCGTTCATGTAAATCTCATTGGAGGCTTCCGTAAGGCGGGGAAGGATTTCCTCCTCGATGGCTTGCATCTCAGGGGTGGAGTCGCTCTCCGAGAGGTTGAAAAACACGCCCTCAACCTTATCGAGGATGGGGCTGGAGTTTTCCAGCGCAAGGATTGTGTTTTCAAAAGTGGGGGCATCGGCACATGCGATGATGGCCTCCACATTCTCTTTTTGCTCCTTCAGGCCGGCCTCGAAAGCCGGGAGGTAATCGGCCTCCTTTATCTGTGAGAAGGGAGCGGTGCCATAGGGGGTGTCCCATTCCTGAAGGAAGGGATTCTTGGGGTTGCAAGCTGTCATAGTAAGCAGTGCCAAAGCGGCTTCAATTATGTAGCGTTTCATAACTATTTGAGTATATGCGAGTTGATGGTTTAGGGGTGAACCGCACGGTGCACCGCTAAACCCTTATGTAGCTGGTAATCAGCTTCATGGCTTCATCGGGAATGAAGCAAATGTCGTCGGCCGAAGCGGGGATGAGCACGGTCTGGCCCTGACGGATATCCAGGGACTCTCCGTCTACTTCCAGGGAGCCGCTGCCGGAAACGCACATGACAACCATGAAGGAGTCGATTTCGGAAAGGTCTTTGGCGTAGGGGAGTGTGAGGTCAAAGAGGCTGGTGGTGAAGTACTGGCAGCTGACGAGTTCCACTTCCTCGTTGGGGACGGGCTCATAGTTGGTGCGGTAGGAGTCGTAGAGCTTGAAGTCCACGGCCTGCTTTGCAAGCTCCGTGTGCAACTGGCGCGGTTTTCCGTCTATTCCCAGGCGGCCGTAGTCCCAGATGCGGTAGGTGAGGTCCGACGTTTCCTGGATTTCGGCCACAAAGCAGCCGCTGCAGATGGCGTGGATGCGGCCGGCGGGGAGGAAGAAGACGTCTCCGGGATGGACCTCGTGGCAGGCCAGGGCGTCCGTGATGGTGCCGGCCCCCACCATGGCTTCATACTCCTCCGGCGTAATTTCCTTTGAAAGGCCGGAGTACAGCTTTGCACCGGGAGCGGCATCTATCACATACCACATTTCCGTTTTTCCAAGGGAACCGGGGCCGTGGACGCGGGTGGCCATTTCGTCTGTGGGGTGCACCTGGATGCTGAGGTCTGCGCCTGCATCTATGAACTTTATAAGCAAGGGAAAAAGATTGCCGAAGCGGGCGTAGACGTGCTCTCCAACCAGTTCTCCCTTGAACTCTTTCACAAGGTCCGTGATGGTTTTGCCGGCGTAAGGGCCTTCGGCAACTGCGGTAAGGTGCTCCGGGAAAGCGCTTATCTCCCAGCTTTCGCCAATGCGGGGGATGTCAGTTTCAATGTTTTTGTAGGCGGCAATCTTTTCTCCGCCCCATACCATGGTCCTGAGGAAGGGCTCAAATATAATAGGAGACATATATCAGATACTTTTATCGCACAAAGTTACGCAAAAACTTTATAACTTTGCATATATGAAAAACGTTGCACTAGCCCTTGCCAGCGGCGGTCCCCGCGGCTTTGCATACATTGGCGCCATAGAGGAACTCCAAAGGCGCGGATACACCATCACGTCGGTTGCCGGAGCATCGGCCGGAGCCCTTGTAGGAGGCATTTTTGCCGCCGGCGGCCTGCCGCAGTTCAAGGAGTGGCTTTGCTCCCTGGACCCCGTAAAGGTGATGTCCCTTGTGGATGTGAGCATCAGCCTCAATTCCTTTGTCAAAGGCCAGAAGGTAATGGACACCATCAAGGAGAGAGTCCCGGAGGTCAATATAGAGGACCTTCCCATACCCTTCACGGCCGTCGCCACGGACCTTTATACCGGAGAGGAAGTCCTTTTCCAAAGCGGCCCCCTTTTCGAGGCCATCCGTGCATCCATATCCATCCCCTCCATGTTCGCGCCCGTCAAGTGGCAGGGCCGGACCCTCATAGACGGCGGCATAGTGAACACCTTCCCCCTCAACAGGGTAAAACGTACCCCAGGGGATATCCTGGTGGGCTTCAATGTCAACGAGATAGATTCGGCCGAAATAAACGCCTTCCTTTCAAGCCGTGAGACCCTGGCCGAAAACGAGGCCGATGCCCGCGCCGAAGCCCGCGCCCTCCTTAAAGAATCCATAGGCGCAGACCGTGACACAGTGATAAGCAATGTCAAAAAAGGCGGGAAACTGATGAAGGAGGCCCTTGAGGCAAGGCTTGAAGACCGGAAGATTGTCTCCGACGGCCGTGAAGGCTGGATTCCGGTAGATGCCGATGACAATTTCGGCACCATCCTCCAGCGCAGTTTCGGCCTTATGAACAGCACCATCGCCCGGATGGGAATCGAGCTTACCCCTCCGGACGTCCTTGCCAGCCTTCCCTACGATTCATATCACGGGGTGTACGGTTACTCGCACGCGCCCGAGATAATAGAGAAGGGCAGAGAGCTTATGGCCAAGGCTCTTGACAAATACGAGAATGCGCTCTAATTTGGTTTTTTGCCAAATTATTCCTACCTTTGCGGTCCCTCTGATTGTGGGGGGATCGCAACTTTTATGTTAAACCATTAATTATCAAGACAGTGGACACACTTAGCTACAAAACAGTTTCCCTCAATGCGGCAACTGTGAACAAGGAGTGGCTCGTCATTGATGCAACAGATCTCGTGCTTGGTCGCCTCGCTTCCCGCGTGGCCCTTGTGCTCCGTGGCAAGAACAAGCCCGGCTTCACCCCGCACGTGGATTGTGGTGACAACGTCATCATCGTCAACGCCGACAAGATCCGTCTTACCGGCAAGAAGATGACCGACCGCGTTTACACCCGCTACACCGGATATCCCGGCGGCCAGCGCTTCACCACTCCCCGTGAGATCCTTGCTTCAAGACCCGAGGAACTCATCCGCATGTCTGTGCGTGGCATGCTTCCCAAGACCCGTCTTGGGGACAAGCTCATGGGTAACCTGTACATCTATGCAGGCCCCGAGCACAAGCATGAAGCACAGAAACCCAGAACCATTAAGTTTAACGAAATTTAAACAGAGCACATGGAACAGAAACACGCCCTTGGAAGACGTAAAGAAGCTGTCGCTCGTGTTTATGTAGTACCCGGCACCGGCAAGTTCGTCATCAACGACCGCCCCATGGAGGAGTACTTCAAGGAGGGAACCCTCCTGTACATCGCCAACCAGGCCCTTGAGGTAACAGGTACTCTTGGTCAGTTTGACATCAAGGTGACTCTCGTTGGTGGAGGTACCAA
>JAFVDC010000041.1 GCA_017478685.1 Bacteroidales bacterium
CGTTCTCCGACGGCCGCGGCCGCTGGAACTACACCTTCGCCGTGCGTTCCGAGGGTTCCTC
Organism: Bacteroidales bacterium; assembly: GCA_017478685.1. Next base: position 62 of record JAFVDC010000041.1, read on the forward strand.
CTATGCGGGCGGCGCCACCGTCACCCGTGGCGGCGATGCCGGCACTGTTCCCACCCTGTGGTTCAACTACGACCCCACGGATGTCCGCCGTGACATCACCTGCGTCAACTGGCGCTGGAACGCCGACAACGAGCAGGAACTTGTCGGTATCCAGAGATGGTATTTCGGCAAGTACCGCTTTGATTGGATGGAAAACAACCCCTACACCGGCGGTAACGACGACGGCATCAAGCCCGTGGCCCTCCGTTATGCCGACATCCTCCTGATGGCTGCCGAAATCGCCAACGAAACCGGCGACCTTGCATCCGCAAAGGATTATCTTCTGGAAGTCCGTAAGCGTGCCTTCAAGGGCAACGAAGATGCTGCCGAGACCTATGTCAACGCCATCTCCAGCAAGTCCGACATGTTCAATGCCATAGTGGACGAACGTGCTTTTGAATTCTGCGGTGAGATGACCCGTAAGTTCGACCTCATCCGCTGGGGCAAGCTGAAGGAAAAGATGGATCAGGCCAAGAAGGACATGAAGAACCTCCGCGACCTTACCGGAAAATATGCCAATGTAAATGGCCTGGGCGGTGACGTCTACTGGCAGCTTGACGGTGACAAGGTTGTCATCTACGGCTTCAGCGGAGAAGTTACAAAACCTTCCGGAGCTTGGGAAAAGAAGGCCGAATACTTCAACAAGACTGTTGATAGCAAGGGTCTTGACACTGGCCTCTATGACGCCCTTATCGAAGGTATTTATGCTGAAGATCCCGAGCAGCACATGTTCTGGCCTATTTTCCGCACCACGTTGATTAACAGCCAGGGTACTATTGTAAACGATTACGGCTACGAGAATCTTTAATCTGACGCATTATGAACTACAAGAATATACTTAAAGTCTCACTGGCAGTGCTGGCCTCCGTGGCCGTCCTTGCCGGCTGCGCCAAGAAGGAATTTGAGGAAATCACCGAGATTACCCTTTCCCGTTGCCTTGAGCCGCAGAATCTCAGCGCCCGCGTTGACGTTGCTACCGGAGACAATGTGCTCTTCGGCTGGGACGTAAACAAGGACGCCCAACTATACCTCCTCACCGTTTACGGTGACGCCGAACTCACCAACGAGGTGAAAAACTGGGAACTTGAGCCTTCGGCCGTTCCTTTCCTTACCCGCCTTACTGCAGACCAGAAATACTGGTTCACCGTCCAGGCCTTCAGGGTTGATGCAGACGGCTTCAGGATTGAAGAGAGCGCTTCCAAGATTGCGGTCTTTGACAGCGAAAGCGGAATCAAGACCTATGCCGTGAAGGACAACCTCTTCCTTGAGCTTACCGGTATCTCTGAGAATTCCGTGTCTCTCGCATGGAGCAAGGATGTGTCTGACTTCGAAGAAGTTACAGACCTACAGGCTGTTCCCGTGAAGGGCGGTAAAACCGTGAAGAAGGAACTCTCCGCCGCCGAAAAGACTGCTGCCGCAGCCACCATCGACGGCCTTGAGGCTTCCACCGAGTACCAGATCACCCTCTTCTACCTCAGCGCAAGCCGTGGCACCAAGGACGTTTGGACCAAGGCCGCTCAGGGCAGTGCCGTTCGCATCAGCACCTCCGAGGAACTCAAGAGCGCGGCGGCAAGCGGTGGTGAGTACTATCTTGCTTACAGTGAAGCTCCATATTCAATGGGTACGGCAGCTCCTTCTTCAAGCTTCTCTGTTGTAGGAGAACTTGGCCCGGATGGCGTCCGTCCTGTTGTCTCAGGATCGGTGGCTCTGGACAATCTAAATAATGCCTCTGCAAATATTTATTTTGAAAGCATTACATTTGATGGTGGAGGCACCTCCTCACGTCTTGTTGACCAGACGGCCAAAACTACTCCTGTGGTTGGCAGTATCAAGTATGTAAATTGCGGGGTAACCAACTACAAGTGCGGCTTCTTCTACGACGCCAACGATGATGCGCTTGTAACCATAAGTGAGTTTATCCTTGAATCCTGCGACATCTGGAATGTCATTGGAACTGGCGGAGACGCATTTGACATTCGTAAAGCCGCTGACATCAAGTCTATCAAGTTCGTCAACAATACCATTTACGACGGTATCCGTTCATTCTTCCGCATAGATGCCAATGACAATATCAAGCTTGGGACCATTGAGTTCAGCAACAATACCGTGAAGAATGTCGCCACTATGGATGACAGTAACAACCGCGGTGTCTTTGCTATTCGTGTTCCCTACGAGCTTATTCTCAAGAACAACCTGTTCTTGTGGGAAGACACTCCCGGAAAGGAAGGACAGAATGCCGATAAAAAGTGGCTTGAACTTGCGCACCTGTTCCAGGATAACTCCAACACCGTTGTTCCTACACTGAATGCTTCAAACAACTATTCATATGCCCACGGTGATGCATTCTTTGCCAAAGTGTCTGCGGCAGATGCCGGATTTACCGTGATGAATGTTGATCCTTGCTACAATTCTAAGGGCAATTTCTTCAACCTCGCTGCTCAGGATCTGATCGAAAAGCAAGTTGGCGCATCCAAATGGTGGCTGTCATATGTGGAGAAACCCGAAGACCTTACCCAGAACGTTGTCAGCGCCCCTCATGTGTGGAACCTGCAGAACGCGACTCTCTTTGCCGGTGAGGTGAAGAACTCCCGCGTCCGCGACGAGCTTCTCCTTGTTGGTACTGAGCAGACTCCCCTCAATGCCGACGGCGGAATCAACTTCCTTAGCGCCACGGTCCTTAGCCGCAGGGGCATGCCCGAAGAAGGCTACGCTGCATTCAAGATTGACGCTCCCGGTTCAGTAGACATTCTCCTTGCAGATCCTGCCAAGGCCGGAGGCAGCGTGGTCATTGCCCTCGCCGATGACAATGGTCTCAATGTTCAGGGTGGTGCAGCAGTTTCCTCCGACGGTGTCCAGAAGATTCTGGTTCCTAAGGTAGACGGTGAAGGCACCATCTATATCTATGCCCTTGGCGCAGTCTCCATGACTAAACTCGCTTGGAGCGCAGACACAAAGGGTGGCAACAAGGTGCTTGCTACGCCTAAACTCAACGTAGATCCTGTAACGGTAATGGAAGGAGATGAAACTGAAATCGCCGTCTCTTGGGCCGAAGTTGAACATGCTGCTTCCTATCAACTTAAATTCAACAAGAAGACAGTTGAACTTGAAGAGGGTGCTCTTTCATACACCGTTCCCGCAGAGACCATTGCCGGTCTCAAGGCTGGTCTGTACGGATTCACAATCGTGGCCGTCCCCGCAGAGGAAGACATTTACTACGTAGAATCCGAGACCGGAATGGCATCCATCGCCATCCAGCCTAAGGGTGAGGAACCTCAGGAGACAATCAAGACGCTCACCTGGGACTTCACCGCAGACTTCGACGCTAAGATTGAAGTTTCAGACAGTCAGTTGTATCAGTATGATGGCGGCGCCGTGAGCGTTGTAGCATCTCCTTCAGCTACGGAAGCTCTTTATTTTGCTCCCAATGGCAAGAAGATAAGCAATGCCGAAAAGGCCTGTGATGCTGATGGAATCACCTATCATCCCATTACTTATGGCGGCGGTGATGCCTACATGTTTGTGTATACTGCCAAGAGCGGTATCCTGAGGGTAACTGCAACAGTTGGTAAGTCGGTGACAGAGACCGGTGCCTGCGACATCCAGATTGCAACAGGTCCTGAGGTTGTGGCCAGAAAGTCCCTGACCACCTTAGGAGACAAGGAAGCCCTGTCCTGCTACGATCCTTCAGTCGCAGGGATGGACGCCAAGACATTCGAGTGGGAAATAACCAATACTGACGGAACGCCTAAGGTAATAGCCATTACCAAACCTTCCGGAGCCAATTCTCCTTGGATTTTCAAGGTGGAGTTTGTATACTCAGAAGGTGGTGCGGCCCCTGCACCTGTTAAGTATCGCTGGGATTTCACGCCCGAATACGACACTGCCAAGATTGAGGTTTCTGACAGCCAGCTGTATCAGTACGATGCCGGAGTTGCAACAGTCGTAGCTTCTCCTTCGGCTACGGAGGCTCTCTACTTTGCCCCTAACGGCAAGAAGATAAGCCACGCCGAAAAGCTTTGTGATGCAGACGGCATCACATATCACCCCATTACTTACGGAGGCGGTGACGCTTACATGTTTGTGTATACTGCCAAGAGCGGTATCCTGAGGGTAACTGCTACAGTTGGTAAGTCGGTGACAGAGACCGGTGCCTGTGACATCCAGATTGCAACAGGTCCTGAGGTTGTGGCCAGAAAGTCCCTGACCACCTTAGGAGACAAGGAAGCCCTGTCCTGCTACGACCCTTCAGTCGCAGGGATGGACGCCAAGACATTCGAGTGGGAAATAACCAATACTGACGGAACGCCTAAGGTAATAGCCATTACCAAACCTTCCGGAGCCAATTCTCCCTGGATTTTTGCCGTGGAGTTTGAGGCCAACTAATTTTTCCAAAGGGACCCGGGCCTGACCGCCCGGCTCCCTTCCAAGACCTCAGGTGCAAAAACGGGCCAAAATGCACCTGGAAAGGCAAAAAACAGGGCCTCAGGTGCAAAATCGGCCCAAAATGCACCTGGCGCAACAGAAACTAATAAAACACTACATACTATGGCTTTTATCAACCCGGATTTCATGCTCCAGACGGAGACCGCTAAAAGACTATTCCATGAGCACGCGGAGAAGATGCCCATCATCGACTACCACTGCCACCTTGTTCCCCAGCAGATTGCAGAGAACATCCAGTTCCGTGACATAACCCAGCTGTGGCTGGTGGACGGTCACTACGGAGACCACTACAAGTGGCGCGCAATGAGGGCAAACGGCGTGAGCGAGGATTACCTCACCGGAGGCAAGTACTCAAGCTGGGAGACCTTTGAGAAGTGGGCTCAGACTGTTCCTTACACCATGAGGAATCCCCTCTACCACTGGACCCACCTGGAACTGAGCCGCGTATTCGGCATAGAGAAACTCCTGTGCCCCGCCACCGCGCGTGAAATCTTTGAAGAGTGCAACGCCAAACTTGCAACTCCTGAGTTCCGCGGCCAGGCCCTCATCCGTAAGTTCAACGTAGAGACCGTGTGCACCACCGACGACCCCGCCGATGACCTCCGCTGGCACAAAAAGATTGCCGCCGAGCCCTTCGGCACAAAGGTCATCCCCGCCTGGCGCCCGGACAAAGCCATGGCAATAGAGGATCCCAAGGCCTACAAGGCATACCTCCAGCAACTTGGAGAGGCGGCCGATATGGAGATTGACTCCTACGCCGACCTTTGCGAAGCCCTCCAGAAGCGTCACGACTACTTTGCCGCCAACGGCTGCAAACTCTCCGACCACGGCCTTGAGAACTTCTACGCAGAAGATTACACCGAACTTGAGATAGAAGCCATCTTCAAGCTTGTCCTCCTTGGAAAGCGTCCAAGCGAAAGGGAACTGAACAAGTTCCGCAGCGCCTTCCTCCACGACCAGGCAGTCATGGACTGCAAGGCTGGCTGGGCACAGCAGTTCCACATTGGCGCTATCCGCAACAACAACACCAAGATGTTCAACCTGGTGGGCCCCGATACCGGCTTTGACGCTATCCAC
>JAFVDC010000042.1 GCA_017478685.1 Bacteroidales bacterium
CAGCTCAAGGTCTTCCTCGGAGAACTGGGCCTTGAATTCGTCGCGGATGGCGTTGAAACCGTCCTCGCGCTCGTGCTTGGGCTTTGCGCTCTTTGCAAGTTCGTAGCATTTTGCGTAGCAGGCCTCGTGGACGGCGGTCTTCAGGGCCTCGTCTTCTTCGTCGTGGGGGTAGTCCCTCTTGTTGACGTCTGTACCAAGCTCCTTCATGAGCTCTTTCTGGACGCGGCAGTGCTTCTTGATTTCCTCGTGGGCGAACTTGATGGCTTCCAGCATGTCGTGCTCGGAGACCTCGTTCATTTCGCCTTCAACCATCATGATGTTCTCCTCGGTGGCGGCAACCATAAGGTCAAGGTCGGCTCTCTTGTTGTCCTCGAAGCCGGGGTTGATCACAAACTTGCCGTCGATGCGGGAAACCCTGACCTCTGAGACGGGACCGTCGAAGGGGAGGTCGGAGGTTGCCAGTGCGGCCGAAGCAGCAAGGCCAGCGAGGGCGTCCGGCTGGATGTCTTTTTCGGCCGAAATAAGCATCACGTTCACAAATACTTCCAGATGGAAGTCGTTGGGCCACAGAGGGCGGATGGGGCGGTCTATGAGACGTGCGATAAGGATCTCATAGTCACTGGGACGGCTTTCCCTTTTGAGGAATCCACCGGGGAAACGGCCGGCGGCGTAGTACTTTTCACGGTAATCCACGGTGAGGGGCATGAAGTCTGTGCCTTCCTTTACCTCAGTAGCGCAGGTTACGGTTGCGAGCAGCATGGTGCCGCCCATTTTCACAACGGCTGAGCCGGCGGCCTGTTTGGCCAGCTTTCCGGTCTCAATCTCAATCACGCGGCCGTCCGGCAGGGTGATGGTCTTTTTGATGATGTTCATTAGTTCTATTATTACGTCTTTATCGTCTGTCCCCCAATGGGACTGTCTTTCTCATAAAAAAGGGGTAGGATGCCCTGCATCCGTACCCCCAAACTTTCCTATTCTTACGCTTATCGGCGGAGACCAAGCTCCTTGACGATAGCCCTGTATCTCTCGATGTCGATCTTCTGAAGGTAGTTCAGAAGCTGGCGACGCTTACTTACAAGGCGAAGAAGGCTGCGACGTGTTACAACGTCTTTCTTGTTCTTCTTCACATGCTCAGTAAGGTGAGCGATACGGTAGGAAAATAAAGCAACCTGACTCTCAGGTGAGCCGGTGTCCTTATTGGACTTCCCGTACTTCGCGAAAATCTCTTGCTTTTTCTCAGGCTGTAAATATTCTGCCATGATGCAAGTTGTGTTTAATTGGTTAAAGCTTGCGGGACCCTCCCGCAAAAAAGCCTGCAAATGTACGCAAATTATTTTGAACGGCCAAATCTTTTTCCGGCTTGTCTTTCCGGTCATTCCCGGCTTGACCTTTCGCCTTTCCCCGTCATTCCCGGCTTGACCGGGAATCTGTCGTAGAATGTAACCTGTTGTTGATCACCGTGTTATGTAAAACCCTCCCCCTCGAATCAAGGGGGAGGGTTTTACATATGTATCTTTAAATCAATCATTTTCATTCGACGGCCACCAGCGAATATGACAGTACCCGCCAGGATTTTTGTCAAGATAATCCTGGTGATATTCGTCGGCCGGGAAAAAACAGCTGATAGGAAGTAATTCTACGGGGAATTCCGTAACTCCAAGTGATTGCCTGGTGGCGGCAAAGACTTCAGAAAGCAAGGTGGCATCCTGCGCATTGTCATAATACACGCCAGTGCGGTAACGGGTGCCTTTATCCTCTCCCTGCTGATTGAGGCTAAGGGGATCTATTACCTTGAAATAGAGTTCCGTCAACTTTTTAAGTGAGACAACTTCCGGATTGTATCTGACATGGACGCATTCTGCATGGCCGGTGGTATCTGTGTAAACTTCCTCATAGGTAGGGTTTTGGGTTTGTCCGTTTGCAAATCCTACTTCTGTAAAGTCCACACCATTGATGCATTTGAAAAACTTCTGCGCTCCCCAAAAGCAGCCTGCCGCAAACCATATGTCCTTCTGCGGGCCGTAAACAAGACCTGCAATTTTCTCCAGATACTTCCTGTCGATCTCATCAAAGGAGCCAATCTCTTTACTGTCTATATCCAGGACAGCTGTGATTGTGTTCTTATGCCAAATCGGAACCACTATTTCACTCCTTGACTCCGAACTACAGGCGATATGGCCGGGAAACTGTTCAACATCCGGAACAATGACGGTGCGTTTTTCCTTCCAAGAGGTTCCGCAGACGCCACGCCCGTAACCTATTCTGGTACAGGCTATCGGCCCTTGAAATGCTCCAAGGACCAGGTCCTCCCCATTTACACGGTAAAAACCGGTCCACCAGAAACCCATTTCACGGTGCAGGAGTGCAGCCAGATTGGCCATATTGGCAACAAGGTCCGGTTCTCCGGACAAAAGCCCTTGGGCTTGAGGAAGTAGTGACTGGTACCGTTCTTCTTTTGTCATGGTATAAATGTTTTGCACTAAGGTACAAAAATATTTGGAAATTTGAGACAATATGACGATATTGCATCCGATGACCGATTTTTCCGTTAAACAACTGCAATAATTAGTTGTTTTTTTGTTATGGGCGGAAATAGTCGGACTTTTTATCCTAATGTCTTGAATCATTGCTATCAGCGGTCAGCAGATGGCGGAGTTTTATTCTACAACCAACTTGATTATCTGGTCTTGTTTACCATTGTTTGTAAAGTGGCGCGGCGGTATCGGGTGCAAATACTTGCAATGTGCCCCATGCCGGACCATATCCATTATTCAATTACGGCAGTCTCAAAAAGAGACCTTACCCTCTTTATGAGAGATTGTTCAAGTTTATACGCAAAGGAATTCAACCGTGTCTGTCATAGAACCGGTCCGGTGTTTGAGGCGCCTTTTGGGAGTGCCCCGAAGTATACGGATAAAAAGGTTCGCACAAATCTGATATATGTATGGAACAACCCTCCGGAGCGCAAACTTGTAACTAAAGCAGAAGATTACAGGTGGAATTTCCTTGCATACGCATCATCCGATCACCCGTTTTCCGAAAAACTGGTGATAAGGAAATCACGTTGGCCGCTTCAAAAGGCCGTGAAAGAGGTTAAAGCCGCTTTCATGGCAGGCCGGCACCTTCCTTACGCTATGCTGAAAAGGCTGTATGCACCATTGACAAATGACGAAAAGCAGCAGATCACGGATTTCATAATTAGCACATACAATGTAATTGACCATGAAGCCGCCATGAGTTACTTCGGTAATTATGAAACAACCCTTACTGCTGTTCACTCTACAACAGGAAACGAATATGATATCAAAGAGGAAATCTATACAAGCAAGTCTGACAAGCACTATGCATCAATGACGAACATTGTCATGCGTGAACTGGCCCCGCCTGATATTCACGATATTCTCAGTTTGCCCAAAGAGAAAAAATATGAAGTATTCCAGCTACTGCGGCGCTATTCATATGCTATGTCAGATCAAATTGCAAAGTTCCTTCATTTGCCGTTAAACAGAAATGATTGATTTATAAAGATTTATGTACAAACCTCCCCCTTGAAATCAGGGGGAGGTTTGTACATAATATGTTCAGTATTAGAAAATTACATTCTACGCCAGGCTATATGCGCCCAAGGCGTTCGGCCACATAACCCATGCGGCGGGCAAATTCACGCCGGCCGATGAAGGAGAGGATGGCGGCGATGCCAAGGCCGGAAGCCGCACCGGTGAGAGCCAGGCGCAGGCTGTTCATGACCTTGCCCATGGGGTATTCCCTCATCTTGATGTAGTCTTCCAGGACCTTCTCCAGGGTGGGGGCGTCGATGGGGCCGCGGTAAACGTCAAGGTCGTCGAAGCCGAATTCGGCACCGGAGATGTACTGGCAAACCTCGAAGCAGTGCTCGTAGTGGTCCGGATTCCAGAATTTGTCTACGTCCTTGGCAAGGAAGGGCGCAGTCTTGGTGTCGTCGTACACTTTGGCGCGGGGATCCACGGGCCTGTTGGTGTCTGAGGCTTTCTGGGGAAGACCGGCGCCGGCCTTTATGCCGAAGGTCTCAAAGTCTTTGGGTGCCACGAAGAGATAGGCGGCGATGTCCCACATATCGGCCACGAAGGTGGCGCGCTCTTTCACAAGCTCCACCACTGCCTCCACGTACTCACGGGTGAAGATGTGGTTCCCGAAATCTGCGCCGAAGCCCTCGAAGGACGCACCGGCGGTGAGGGCGTTGCAAGGGCAGTCCACCACTTTGCAGCCGTGATTCTCAAGCACCGGGATGAAGAGGTCCGTAAGCTGGGCGGTGGTCTTCAGCCTGAGGTATTCCTTGTTGTACCACTTTGCCTTTTCCGGATTGAACTTGGCGCCGGCCTTCTGGACTTTGTCCAGGGAGAAGGCTTCCACAAGCTCCGGCAGGGTGAACATTTCGCGGTCGTCACCGGGATTCCATCCAAGCATGGCAAGAAGGTTCACGAAGGCCTCGGGGAAGTATCCGTCCTCGCGGTAACCGTGTGACAACTCTCCGGTTTCGGGGTTCTTCCATGCAAGGGGGAACACGGGGAAACCAAGTTTGTCGCCGTCACGCTTTGAGAGTTTCCCGTTGCCAACAGGCTTCAGAAGCAGGCTCAGGTGGGCAAAGCGAGGCATGGTATCTGTCCAGCCGAAGGCCTCGTAGAGCATGTAGTGAAGCGGCAGCGAAGGAAGCCACTCTTCTCCGCGGATAACCTCCGTGATTTCCATGAGGTGGTCGTCTACGATGTTTGCAAGGTGGTATGTGGGGAGTTCATCGGCCCTTTTCCAAAGCACTTTGTCATCCAGGGTATCGGTGTTCACCTCCACGTGGCCGCGGATGAGGTCGTCCATCTTCACAATGCGGTTAAGGGGCATCTTGAAGCGGATGGTCCAGTCCGTGGTGGTGTCCAGAAGGCGCTTTACTTCGTCTTCCGGGAGGCTCAGGGAATTGCGGAGGCTGCCGCGGGTGGCGGCGTTGTACATGAAGGTCTCGCCTTTGGATTCGGCCTCTGTCCTGCGCGCGGTAAGTTCATCGGCGCTGTCAAACGCGTAATAGGCCCAGCCTTTCTCAATGAGTTCCTCTGCGTACTTGCGGTAGAGGGGCTTGCGCTGGCTCTGGCGGTAAGGGGCATGGGGATGTTTTGCCGATGCTTCCTCAACTACCTTTCCGTTTTCCACTCCTTCGTCGGGGATGATACCGCACCAGTTAAGGGCCTCTATGATGTACTGCTCCGCTCCAGGCACAAAGCGGTGGGAGTCGGTGTCCTCTATACGGATAATGAAATCTCCGCCCTTTTGCTTGGCATAGAGATAGTTATACAGTGCCGTACGCACGCCGCCCATGTGCAGCGGACCGGTAGGTGAAGGGGCAAATCTTACGCGTGTTCTTCTTTCCATCTTGTGACAAAAGTTTTGAAGATGCAAATTTACCTTTTTTGTCCGTACCTTTGTATGTAAAACCATAAAAACATGAAAATCGGCATTTGCAACGACCACGCAGGCGTGGAGTACAAGTTCAAACTGGTGAAGATGCTTCAGAAAAGGGGCATCGAGGTTGTGAATTACGGCACTGACACAGAGGAAAGCGTAGACTACCCGGATTATGCCCACAGGCTGGCCCAGGCCGTGGAGGGCGGGGAAGTGGACCTTGGCATTGCCCTTTGCGGCACCGGAAACGGCATGGCCATCACCCTCAACAAGCATCAGGGAATCCGTGCGGGCCTTGCATGGGGAACGGCCATCGGCCATCTTGTGGCTCAGCACAACAACGCCAACGTCCTTGTGCTGCCGGCCAGGTTCATCAGTTACCCCCTGGCATCGGCCATAGTGCGCGAATGGCTCGACACCCCCTTCGAGGGCGGCCGCCACCAGAGGCGCATAGACAAGATGCCCGTGAAATGAGTTTTTCCCGTGACATTTCAGATTACCCGGACGGAATAGTCCTTGCGGTGGATAAGCCGTACAGGTGGACATCGGCCGATGTAATCCGTAAACTCAAGTACGCCGCCATCAAGCACTTCGGGAAGAAAAACCTGAAAGTTGGCCATGCCGGCACCCTGGACCCGCTGGCAACGGGCGTGCTGCTGGTTTGTATCGGCAATGCCTGCAAACGCGCCCAGGAATTGCAGGACCACGACAAAGAGTACATAGCGCGCATACGTTTTGGTGCCACCACCCCTTCCTACGACCTTGAAAAGGAGGTAGACCGCACCTTCCCCTTTGAGCACATTACGGCCGAAGCCGTCCGTGCCGCCCTCCCTGCGTTCCTTGGAGAACAGGAGCAGGTGGCTCCGCTTTTTTCCGCCAAAAGCGTAGATGGCGTCCGCGCCTACGAACTTGCCCGAAAACTCTACCGCTCCGGCCAGACTTCCGCTATTGACGCCGCTGCCCTTGAAACCCTTCACCGCAGCCGGATAATCATCTCCGAACTGGAACTGCTGGACTTTGTTCCGGGAGGAGATGGTGACAGAGTCCGGGGGGCTTGTCCACCCCCGGACGAG
>JAFVDC010000043.1 GCA_017478685.1 Bacteroidales bacterium
GGCTTCGTCGGTGCCGGCAAACATGCTGCCGCACATGACGCAGGAGGCTCCGGCGGCAAGGGCCTTGACAACGTCTCCGGAGTAGCGGAGGCCGCCGTCCGCGATGACGGGGATGTCTCCGGCAACTTCGGCCACGTCCGCGATGGCGGTAAGCTGGGGCATGCCCACACCGGCGACGATGCGGGTGGTGCAGATGCTTCCGGGGCCGATTCCTACCTTGAGGCCGTCGGCGCCGGCGGCTATGAGATCCTTGGCGGCAGCGGCGGTGGCTATGTTTCCAACCACTACGTCAAGGGCGGGGAAAGCGGCTTTAATGGCCTTCAGGGCATCCACGACGCCTTTTGAGTGACCGTGGGCCGAATCCAGGACAATGGCGTCCACGCCGGCTTCGGCAAGGGCTTTCACGCGGTCTAGGATATCGGGGGTAATGCCCACTCCGGCGGCAACCTTGAGGCCCTGGGCCTTGACGGAAGCCACTTCTTCGGCCTGTTTTTCGGCGGTCATATTCTTGTGGATCACGCCTATTCCGCCTTTGCGTGCCATTGCGGCGGCCATCCGGCCTTCGGTGACGGTATCCATTGCGGCCGAAGCGAAGGGGCTGTCAAGGGCGATGTGGCGGGAGAATCGGCCTCTCAGGGACACCTCGCGGGGAAGGACCTCGGAGTAGGCGGGGACCAGGAGGACGTCGTCGAAGGTGATGCCTTCCTGCATTATGCGGTCTTTGAGGCTCATCCTTCAGTGACGTGAATAAGTGACTTGACGGGGGCTATGCCTTCCAGTTTTGCGCGGCCGGGGAGGTCGTCGATTTCCACCAGGAACACGAAGTCCTTGACTTTTACCTTGTACTCTTTGCCGCCGATAATGACTTTCTGGGCGTTGAGGCCTTCGGCCAGGCCCTTTGCGGTGCCGCCGGTTGCAAGGATGTCATCGAAGAAAGTGATTTCCACGGTGTCTCCGGTGGGTTTGCTGGCGGCGAGGTCCGAATTACGGAAATACACATGGTCCGGACCGTACTCCTTCATTATTTCCACCTGGACAAGGTCTCCTTCGGCAAATGGAAGCTTGCCCTTCTTGCGGAGGGGAATCACGTTGTGCACGTTTGCGCCGCTGTAGAGCATGGGGGCTGCAAAAAGAAAACCTCTGGCTTCAGGTGCCGCGACGTTGGGGGCTGCGCACATGGCCGAGAGGTCATCTATAAGGCTTTTGAAGAGTTCCTTGTCCTGGAGGAAAGGAATGATGTCCACAAAGTTGACTCCCTTGATGGGAAAATCCGGATAGAATTTGATGAATTTTGTGTAGTCCATATTGTTGTACCTTATGATTACTCAACCATGTTCATATCTATAAGATTGTTCAGGATAGCATACACCGTAAGGCCGGCCACGGTTTTGATGCCTGTTTTGCGGGTGATGTTCTTGCGGTGGGAAATGACGGTGTAGATGGAGATGTTGTACTGGTCTGCGATTTCCTTGTTGAGCATGCCCTTGGCAACGCTTACCAGGATTTCTTTCTCACGGGCGCTGAGTTCCCCGCCTTCTCCGCGTGGCTCATGGTCTTCGTCTTCCATCTTGCTCACCACGGGAATCAGGATGCTGTTCTCCATGAAGGTGTGGCGCTCGAGGTCGCTTTCCAGGCAGGAAATGTAGAAGAGCACCTGGAAGGCATCCGGATGGCTGCACTGGGGCGGCATGTACATGAGGATGAGCTTTTTGAGGTCGTCCAGTTTTTCCTCCACGTTGGAGTGGTTCTTCTCATATTCCCCAATGCTGTAAGGCTCCCTTTCACGGCTGTCTATCATGGCCTCAACATACGGGAAAACCGTTTTTTCCTCGTATTCAAAATGCCGGGCAAGTTCCTCTTTGTAGTCCGTGAAGAATTTCCAGATAATTTTCTTCCGCATCTCCTCACAGGGCGCAATCATGGTCTCCAGGGCCTGGGCAAGTTCCGGGACCACGCTCTCCATGTAATATGTATGTGAAAGCCTGAGGTAACGGACGATATCTTCCAGACAAGCATTTTCCATCTGCTCTTTGGAGGGCCGATACCCGTCAAACGCGTAAACTTTGCAGATAATGAGGAAGGTTTCGGGGTCCACCCCAACGGCGTCGCAGACCTCCTTCACGGTGGCCTCACCAAAGCCGAAACTCATTCCAAAGCGGGAGAACACCCCAAGGACAGAGAAACTGAGGTCCAGAAGGTCTGCCATCTTCATGGCCGGACTTATGGACGCTATTGACAATTGGGGTTTCATCCTGCAAAATTAACAAAAATCTGGCAGAAATGTTACGGCTACTTTAGGTTTTTTCGATAGGTGGAATATTATGGAAAAAGGTATAACTTTGTATCGTGAAGAGTAAATTCAAAATAGAGGTTCCGGGCGGCAGCGGCAAGATTTTGCTGCATGCGTGCTGCGCGCCGTGCTCCGGGGCCATTGTGGAGTATCTGTTCCGTAATGGCTACAGGCCGGTAATCTTCTATTCGAACTCCAACATTGTTCCGTTCACGGAGTACGCCCACCGCCTGAACGAGGTCCTGAGATATGCCGGAGAATTCGGCCTTGAAGTGGTTGAGGACAATTATGACCATGACGCCTGGCGCACTTGCACGGCCGGGCTGGAGGCGGAACCGGAAAGGGGGTTACGCTGCCTGGAGTGTTTCAGACAGAGGCTTCTCAGGGCAGCCGAATATGCAGCGGGACACGGCTTTGAGGTGCTCACAACCACGCTTGCGTCTTCCCGCTGGAAAAGCCTGGAGCAGGTGAATGAGGCCGGAGAGTGGGCCTGCGCCCAGGTCAATGGCGTGACATGGTGGCCCCAGAACTGGAGAAAAGGCGGCCTCCAGGACCGCCGTAATGAGATTATCAGGGAGCAGAACTTCTACAACCAGCTTTACTGCGGCTGTGAATTCTCCATGCGCGCGGCAGACTCTCAGAGAACGGGCTCAGAGGAGCCGTCGGATGCCTTGTAGTCAAATTTGTTGCCGTGCCAGGTCCAGGACAGCAGGGCGCTGCCTTTGCGGATGGAAAGCACCTGACGGAACACGCGGATTTCTTCGGCCTCAGTTGAGCCAACCTTTCCCACTAACTTCCACTGACCATCGGCAAAGGTGTATACATTTGCGTAAACGCCTCCGTCCTTCTTGCGGGCCACCACAAGGTCCGGAGCGCGGTTGCCGGTGAAATCATGCGTGCCGATAACAGTGGGTCCCTCCCCGGATTCCAGCTCAGTGTCATTGACGGAAACAGTGCCGGAGGCCAGTAATGCCTTAAAATCGGCATTGCCAACAGGGAAATCCAGCGTGCCGTTTTCTCCATAGAAATAGCTTTCCAGACCAATGATGAAGGTCTTGGACTCATTATCTGAATAAGTGCGCATTTGGGCATTGGCCGTAAGCCCGGCCAGAAGGCATATTATGGTTATCAGTCTTTTCATTAAGTGCAAATATACACATTTTTAGATAAATGCACTGCACAACTGGCCATTATCGTTTTTTGTCTTGCCGTGATATGTCGCTTCTTCGCAGGTGCGCTCTTAAGTTATGGCTGCAGAACAAACCCTGGAAGCACCGCGAACTCTTCCTTCCCCATGGAATACTCTTCAGCACCCGTTATTGTTTCCACCAAGAAAGTCGCAGGTCCAGACGTTAATCGTCGCAGGTCCAGACGTTAATCGTCGCAAGTCTGCGTTTTTCGGCCGAACTGCGACGCGAATCGGCCATAGGGGGCAAATACCGCCGCAGGTCAGCCATTTTTTGCAGACCTGCGACACTTCGCCAAGCCACCTGCGACGTATCACCCCCGAACCTGCGACACTTCGCCATACCTCCTGCGACATTTCGGGCACCAACCTGCGACAATCTGGCCAAGCAACGACAGCATTCCTGCCACCTGCGACATTTCATGACCATACACGGAGGAAAAACGCTGTAGTGACGGCACATAACGCCGTGATACAACATGATATAAATATACGCCTGTTGTTGTATCACAGGTAAGAATTTGTTGTATCTGCCACAAAATCCTTGGAAACAGCAAAATCTTCAAAAGAAACAGCAAAACTTTCAAAAACCGCTTGCAAACATATGCGCATTAACTTATGTTTGCCCTGGATTTTTTCTCTTGCCCGGAGTTTAAAATCCTCTTTTCCCGGCCGGAGTTTCATGTTTCACATAATTATTATAACACTTATGAAAAAGTTTTTGGAAGTACTGGTAGACGACCAGGGAGAAATGCATTTCAGTACGGATTTTAAGTTTTCAGACTCCATAGAGAACCCTCCCTTAGATTTGGAAAAGGAGGCAAAAGAGGCGGATGCACGATACAGGCAGGTAATCCGCGGACTGGTCAACACTATCTGGAAAGACCGCAACTATCATGTGAGCAAGGCAATCCGTTTCCTGTCAATGGGTGAAATAATAGCATGTGCAGAGCCATACGACATTGCCGAACAATTCTGGAGCACCATGATGTTCAGTTTTATCCCGTTGTATGAAAAATACTCTTCGTCGTTAAAAATCCCTTATGGCTTTGATCCCAAACAAATGATCCGCCCCCTTACAGGGGTGTTCCCCGGAGGGCTTTCTTTTTCGGATATCGGCAAACCAATGAATTAGTCATGGCATTTCAGAGAATAGTAACTCGCAAATTGCCAAATGGCAAGGTAAGCAAGGTGTATCCGTTCCACATAAGCCTGGAAGGGATGGAGTCGGTACTTCTGTGCCGGGATGACGAAGATTACGACCACCTGGAAAAGAGCTTCTATATTTCGGCCATAAAAACAAATTGCCTGGTTGTCATGGAGATAGCCATGTCCAATCATGGCCACACCTCCGTTTTGGCAGAAAATTTCGATTCTGCGTTCGCGATGGCCCAGTCGGCCAAGAAACGGCACTCCCAGTTCCTTAGCTGGAAGTACAATGAAAAATCAACGCTGGCGCGCTCCGACATCAGCGTCAAATATCTGGATTCTGACTGGTACGTCCGCAACGCGTTGGCGTACATTCCGCGAAACGCGATAGATGCGGGCTCCAAAGTGGAGGATTACCGGTGGTCGTCGTACCGCGGCATGTTTTCGGCAGGCCGAAGTCCCAACGCCATCCGCGCCGTAGCAAATATGAGCCGAAGGGAACGGGAGGCGCTATTTCACACCCATGAAGATTTGTCGTCCGTCCCGTGGCTGGTGAACTCCGACGGCGGCGTGGAACCGGCAAGCGCCTGCGATTTCGCTTATCTTGAAAGCGCATTTTCCGGCGACCAGGCCTTTTTCCTCCGGAAGATCGGCGAGGTCAACATGGCCGAAATGCAGCTGATGCTGGTCACCAGTGGCCGAAATCGTCAGACAGACACGGAGTTACTGGCCGTCGTAAAAAGACTTGCCGACAAATGGTATCACGTTTCAGTCATGGATCTGACTCCGGAACAGAAGGCTGGACTGCTGACATACCTTTACAGGTCATATCACACATCAATCCCGCAATTGGCAAGATGCCTGGGCATGACGCGCGATATCGTTGCCGGTTTGTTGACCTCCTCCGGAGCAAGAACGCCGCAAGGCCGAAGCATGTGAGGGGCAGTGGCGTCGCGGGTCCGGGCTCGATTCGTCGCAGGCAAGACGTGAATTGTCGCAGGTCAAGTATGGTGTCGCCAGTCTGGCAGGGAAACGTTGCTGGTCAGGACGTAAAAAGTCGCGGGTCCGGGGCTATAGCGTTGCAGGTCCGGGCATGAATCGTCGCAAGTCTGCGTTTTTCGGCCGAACTGCGACGCGAATCGGCCATAGAAGCAAAATACCGTCGCAGGTCAGGCATTTTTTGCAGACCTGCGACACTCCGTCCAATCACCTGCGACATTTCGGCCCTGGACCTGCGACAGAGCGCCGGGCTCTTCCCCCAGACTGAGCATCAAGATGGACAAGGAGAGCCGGGGCAACGGACTACACGAAAAGTGGAACACCACACAAAGAGGGCACCCCGCAAAGTGGCGGCTCGCCAGGCTAGAAGGAAAGACCTATACCAATCTTGATCTGGGAGCGGGAAGTGGACCAATCCTTGACCTTGGAGAAGTTGAGAAGGCTGTGGTCGTAGCCCACGATTACCTGGATGTCGCCGGCCTGGATA
>JAFVDC010000044.1 GCA_017478685.1 Bacteroidales bacterium
AGACACTATTATTTGGAATTAAGAAGCCAGCAGATAGCAGATAAAGTCTGCCTCTCCCTTGCCACCATAAAGTGGTACAGGAAGAGGCTTCTTGAAAAGTTCCAGGCCACAAATACGGCCGAACTTGTGTCAATCCTGAAGGAAAAGGGCCTTCTGTAGCCCTATGCCCTTGTGATGTGGGCCCCGAGGGCATTGAGGCGGCCCTCGATGTCTTCGTAGCCGCGGTCTATCTGCTCGATGTTGTCTATGGTGGAGGTGCCGCGGGCGCTCATGGCGGCAAGCAGCATTGCAATACCAGCGCGGATATCAGGGCTCACAAGACGGGCGGCCTTGAGGGTGATGCGGTGGTCGTGGCCGATTACAACAGCCCTGTGGGGGTCACAGAGGATGATCTGGGCACCCATGTCGATGAGGCGGTCTACAAAGAAGAGACGGGACTCGAACATCTTCTGGTGGATGAGGACGCTGCCCTTGCACTGGGTGGCGACAACCAGCATCACGGAGAGAAGGTCCGGGGTGAGACCCGGCCAGGGGGCATCGGCCCAAGTCATGATGGAGCCGTCCAGGAAAGACTCAATCTCATAGCTGTCCTGGGCGGGGACGTAAATATCGTCTCCCCTTTGTTCAAGCTTGATTCCAAGGCGGCGGAAGGCGTCCGGGATAATTCCAAGATCGTACCAGGAGACATCCTTGATGGTGATTTCGCTTTGGCAAATGGCTGCCATGCCGATAAATGACCCGACCTCGATCATGTCCGGGAGAATCTTGTGCTCCGTGCCGTGAAGGCTCTCCACCCCGTGGATCCTGAGGAGGTTGGAGCCCACGCCGTCTATGAAGGCGCCCATGCGGTTGAGCATCTTGCAAAGCTGCTGGACATAGGGCTCGCAGGCGGCGTTGTAGATGGTGGTGGTGCCTCTTGCGAGCACTGCAGCCATCACTATGTTGGCGGTACCGGTGACGGAAGCCTCGTCAAGGAGCATGTATCGGCCCGTGAGACGACCATCCGAGGTAAGGTGGAAGGCGCGGCGGGAAGGGTCATAATCCATTGCAGCGCCAAGGTTTACCATGCCGTCAAGGTGGGTGTCAACCCTTCTTCGGCCGATTTTGTCTCCGCCGGGCTTAGGGAACCACGCGTGGCCGAAGCGGCTGAGGAGTGGGCCGACAACCATAACGCTGCCGCGAAGCTTGGCGCACTTTGCCACAAACTCCTCGGTTTCAATATACGAGGTGTCCACTTCATCGGCCTGGAAAGTGTAGGTGCCCTTAGAATGACGGGTGACCTTTACACCCATGTTCCTAAGCAGTTCGATGAGATTCTTTACATCCAGGATTTCAGGGATATTGGTCATTTTAACAGGCTCCGATGTAAGGAGAACCGCGCTGATGACCTCCAAGGCTTCGTTTTTTGCGCCCTGCGGAGTGATGGTGCCGGAGAGCTTGTGCCCGCCTTCTATGATGAATTTTGCCATTATTTACTTGGTCAGATTAATGAACGGCAGTGCGTTGGAGCCGTTGTAGGTGGGAAGTTTGCCATCCCACTTCTCAATGGCGTACTGCTGTACCAGAAGGGCGTTGAGAGAGGCGGCAACCACACGGTTGTAGTAGGCCTCGCCATCTCCCTGGATGCGTTGGGCTTCGGCCTCACCCTTTGCCTTTGCAATTGCAATCTTGGCTTCGGCCTCTGCTTCCTTTACCTTGTTTTCGGCTTTGAGGGCATTCTGGACGGCCTCGTTCTTGGCGTTAATGGCCGCGGTGAGCGATGCCGGAGGGTCTATCTTTGTGGTGAACTCCCTCACAATGAAGCCTTCACGGTTCATGGATTCGTCCAGGCGGGCGCGGACCTCGTTTTCAAACTTGGCACGGTTGGCCATCAGTTCATCCGAGGTGTAGTTGTTGGCGCAAGTGCGGTAAGCCTCG
>JAFVDC010000045.1 GCA_017478685.1 Bacteroidales bacterium
TGAAGAAGCAGCACGCGGAGACTCTTCGTCAGCGCGCTCACAAAGAGGCCAAGCTTGTGGCAGATGCAGAAGCTCTTGCTGCAACTGTAAACGCACAGGTACTTGAGGTTAAGGTGAAGGTCTCCGAGAGCGGCAAGCTCTACGGCAGCGTTACCACAATGGACCTCGCCGAGGCTCTCGCAGCCAAGGGGCTCAACATTGACAAGAAGGACATCACTATCCTCGCCGGTGAGGTGAAGGAAGTTGGTGAGTATGAAGCTTCCGTGAAGCTCTACAAAGCCATCAAGGGTACCTTCAAATTCAATGTAGTTGCGGAATAATCTGCAACAATAAGTAAAAAAAAGTCTGACACTTCGGTGCCAGACTTTTTTAGTCATATAGGAACTTGAATTCATCTATCCAGAGGGTGGAGCCGCGGCCGCCGGTGAAGTAGTCTCCTAGGGCGCTGGAGGAGGCAACCACCACAACCCATTTGGGAGTGCGGTTGGAGCGGTACTCCAACGGGAGTTCAAAATGCACGAAGCCGTCGGTTTTCTCCGAGAGGGAATATCTGCCGTATGCAATGATGGCTGGATCGGCCTCAAAGTCCACAAACTTTCCGGATGCACTCAGGACGTGGAACTGGCTGTCCCAGTCGGTGAGGATGACAATAATGTGGCCGGTGTCGTTCTGGCCTTTTAAATCGGCATACTTAGGGTCTGTGTCAGTTATAGGTTTTGGGGCATAGGCGGCGTAACCCTCGAGGGCCCTTGGCTTAGAGGAGAAGGGGATACCCCAGGCAAGTTCCGCCCCAAGGCCCTGAAGCTTGACAAACTGGCCTGTGAAGATGCTTGCAGCGGCAAATTTCACCACGGCGTAGCTGCTTTCCAGCTTGCAGGATTTCTTCCCGTCTCCGCTCACGGCCACAAAACTTTCGTCTGGGGTGGAAATGCTTCCCGTGAATGAAGCCGTGGCTTTGTTGGCGGTATCCCAGACCTGGCTGCCTCCGCTTGGCCAGGGATTCCACACCTTGCCGTCCTGGTGCCAGGTGTCAAAATCCATCCCGTCCAGCTGGGCGGCTTTAAGGGTGGTGAAATGGACTTCCTCGGAATATTCTCCTTCCATGCCAAGGCGGCAGACATACTCTGTTTCGGGTTCAAGGCCTTCCACCTTGGCTGTGACGCCTACGCCGGCAACTGTAATGTCCGTTACCTTTGTCCAGTCATCGGCCCCCACTTTCTTGTACTCAAGCGAAAGGCCGCCGGCATCGCCTTCAACAGTGCCCCTTATCTTGGCCGAATAACAGGCGGGATCAACTTCCGTAATTATTGTGGCCAGCTTTATCTGAAGAGCCTTGAGGTGCCAGGTTATCACATCTTCCATATACTCAACCTCAAAGGTTCTTTCCATTACGCAGTCAAGTACCATCGGGAAGGAGACTGCCCTCGTTTCAAGGGTGAGGTGCTGGGTGCTGCTTTCGTATCCGGTGGTGGACAAGACCCTGGATCCCTTTGCCTCCAGTTTCATATCCTCGAAGTTCACCTTTGACAGGGGCTGGATTTCGCTCAGATAAATGAAAACCGTCTTGGTCTCAAGGTTGAAACGGGCATCTTGAATCTGGTTGTCGCAGTGCACGTAACGCTCGATCTCCTGACTCGCTTCAATGTGCCAGGGATATTCCTGGTAGGTTTTAACGGTTACATCCAGGGGGAGTGACAGGTCAATGTAATCGGCCTCAAGCTCCTCACAGGACGCGCCTTCAGACAATGTGCACGTATATTTGAGGTGGGAAGGATTGGCGGTTTCTTCCAGTTCTATTGACACCTTCCTGGCTTCCTGGTCTATACGCACTGATTTTGCTCCTTCAACTTCAATGGCCATGATATCTCCCCTCACGATGGGATAATCCAGGTCATTGGGAAAGGTGCAGGCCCATACGCAAAGGACCGTCAGTATAACTCCAAACGCTCTTTGCATGCTACAGATAGAAATGTGCCCCAAAGCGGATGGCAAGGAGGTCTATGTTGAATCCTGCATCCCATCCGCTGTTTACTGTATCCTTTACCTGGTTTTCATTTTGCCTGAGCTGTTTCCAGGTAATGTCCATAAGGCCTACGGACACTTCAAAATCAAAGTTTTCGTGTACGAAGAAGCAGATTCCCGGGTCCAGCCTCAGCGCTATTTTCCAGCGGCTGTTGTAGGTGCCCTGCTTGAGGTCTTCCTCGGTGATGCCGTAGAACATGCTCTGCTCGTAACCGCCGTTGAAACTGCCTTCCACGAACCATCCAAAGATTTTGCTTCCCATAAAGGGTACGTAACATCTTGCGCCAAGGGCAAGTTCATAGCTCTGCCTCTTGAAATGCTGGTTCTGGATATCTATTCCAAGGTCATCGGAAAGGGAGAGGGCTGCCCTGTCAAGATTCACCCCCAGGTTTGAGTAGTTGAACCTTGCAATTACGCTCCAGTTGTCCTTGAAGAAGTATTCTGCGCTGGGGGAGAAGCCTCCAAGCGAATAGTCTCCCCTGATGCCGTTTATATGGTTTCCAATTATGGTGAATCCGGTGTCTTCTCCAACCTTGTACTGCCGGTAGCTGGCACTTATTCCGCCACCGAAGCTGCCGGCGGGTATGAATATCTTGTTTCGGCCTTCGAAGCCTCTGCTAAAAGGCTCCCTGGCCTCTCCCGCCACGTGGCAGAAGAGGCCCAGAAAGCAAAGAATCAGGTATTTATTTTTCATTACAGGTTACGGTATCCCACCAGGGTCCTCTCATCTTCGGTAAGCTTCCCGGCGTCAAAGATGAGGGAGAACTCATCTATCCAAAGCGTGGAACCCACACCGCCGGTGAAGTAGTCTCCGAGACGTGAGGCCGCGCCCACAATCACTATGTAGCTTGGCGTGCGGTTGTCGCGGTACTGGAGGGGGAGAGTGAACTCCACATACTGGCTGTTGGTTACGTTGGAGGTAAGGTCACCCATAGCGATGATTGAAGGGTCGTCATCCTGCAGGAACACCTTGTTGGAGGTGTTGATGCGGAACTTGGATGTCCAGTCCGTAAGGTAGATTTTGATGGAATTGGAGTCCATCTCACCCTTCTTGCCGGTGTACGGGTCTTTTGCCATGTCAATTGCCACCGGATTGTACTTGTAGTATCCGTGGAGTGCCACAGGGCGTGAGGTGTACTGGTATCCCCAGTCCAGCTCTGCGCCAAGGCCGGCTACTTTCACAAAGTCTCCGATATAGATGTTTCCGGCGGCCATCAGGCCCAGAACCTTGGCACTTTCCATCCTTACGGCCTTTCCCCTTACGACGTCTGAAGTTTCAGGCGTCGTGGGATATTTGCCCACGGTGGCTGTACCTCCGTTTGCGGTGTCCCAGATACGTGTGGCCGATGAAGCACCAGGATACCAGGCGTTTCCGTCCTGATACCAGTCGTCGAAGTTGATGTTGGGGACATCCTGGGCCGCGGCGGTAGTGAAACTCACTTCACGCGTATCCGCGTCTTTGGTGGAAATGACGCGGTAGACATAGGCTGTGGATGCTTCCAGGCCATAGAGTTCTGCAGTGAGGGTAGACTTGGTCTCATCCAGCGAAATGCTGCCGTCAAATGTGCTCCAATCAGAGTCGGTAGCCTTGCGGTATTGTATTGACAGGCCGTCGGGACGGGCGTCAGTGTAGTATTTTACACGGAGAATTGCAAACTGTGCCCAGGGCGTTGCAGTAGTAGCCTCGGCATCTACGGCCGATGCCACGCGGAAGTTGAGCGTAAGGTCACAGTAGTGATTCTTGATGTCTACTACACTCACCCCTATGGAGTAATTGCCAAGTTCAAGCTCGCTGAGGAAGTCTCCGAAGTTTACGCTGGTCTCCTGCGTGCCATAGGCAACGGAAGAGGCTGTTACTCCGGCTGTGGTCAGGGCTTCCAGCGTAGAGGCCGATGCTTCCACAAGTGAACTGTGCTGGGGAAGACCGGCAGAGAGGAGGGATGCGTCACTGTGGCTGATAGTGAGTGATTTCATACCCTGTGGGGCACTGAAATTCACAATGCAGTCTCCAGCGTTTTTCCTCTGGACGGAGATCTCACCGGTGATTTCGAATCCTTCGCCGGTGATGTTGGGAAGCCCTGCGTTGTCAAAGTCAAGAACCAGGTTGTAGTCCTTTTCGTTGACGCTGTCATCCACTGTGACAACTATGTTGGCTGCACCCTTGGAAACCTGCTCTTCCTGGATGGTGAAGCGCAGCTGGTAGTGCTGGCGGGCTTTTACGTTCTCAATCAGAACCGGGCCCACGCGGTAGACGCTGCCGGCCGTATTGACCATCCTGAGCTCCCAATCCAGGGAAGTGGCCACAAAGTAGGCCTCACTGTCAAGGTTCCCGCTGTTGGAGGAGAATACCAGCGCGTCTCCGTTCTCATTGGAAACGGTTACGCGGTATTCTGAGAAGAAATCCGCCGTACGTTCATCAAACAGCACGGTTACCATAGTGTTTGCAAGAGAAGCGGTGATATTTGCCTCATTCACCTGTTCGGGCTTGATGAGAATCTCCGTTTCTCCCTCGTAGCGGGGGCTGTTCCAGGAAGCGGGTGTATCCGGGCCGGAATATGCTCGCACTTTGTATCGGCCCGTAGAGAGTTCCAGAGGAGTGGCTGACAAAGTCCGGTAGTCTTCTACCGTTGTCACTGCTCCTGTAGAGAGCGACGTTATTTCCAGGGCGAACTGAGGGTCCGGCTCGCCGGCCTCCGCCTTCACCACGGGGGTGATGGAGACATCCTGGCTCATCCGGACCGTCAGGTACCCTTTCCCTCCTACCTGGTCCGGAATCCTGGAACAGGAGAAGAAGGGGAGCGCCATCAGCAGGAGAACAGAATATTTAAGTATCTGTTTCATAGGCCCTTATTCTGCATAGAAAGTGATTGCCTGCTGGAGGCTCTGACCGGCGTTGTCGGTTACTTTAAGTTCAAATATATGCTCTGACCCGCTTTCAGGCTGGTATGCCAGGATCATGGGCACGAGGCTTGACAGGGAGAAGCTCACCTCTGTCTTGTCTTTGAGCTGGTCTCCAACGGGGACGCCAAGCTCGCCAAGGGCGGCAACAAGGTTTTGATTGCCGATGAGGTCCATCTCATAAGTGTTTCCGCCTTCGTAGGTGTCATCCTCGGCCAGTCCGGCAATTACGCCTGCAAGGATTGATGAGGTGACGTTGATCCTGAAGTCTCCGATGCCTTCGGGTGCTTTGATGAGGATGTTCACATCCATCTCGCTCTTGATGGGAGTGGGAGCGAATGTGGGATTTGCTTCCCAGGACATTGTGGGAGCCGTGCTGGGTTGAGGGTCTGTGTTGCTGCCGGGATTGTCTGTGGGATCGTCGTCATCACCGGTGTGGTCTCCGCCTTCTACGGGAGTTTCGTCCCATCCGGGAACATTCACTTCTTCTTCGCGCTCGTTCACGGAAGTGTCAA
>JAFVDC010000046.1 GCA_017478685.1 Bacteroidales bacterium
CACCTCCTGCTTCAAGGAGTCTCAGGAGCAGGGGTATCTGGGCTCCAACATCTACCTTCAGGGATCGGACACCCTTGTGGTCCCCATCGGCCAGCAGGTTTCCACCCAGAAAGCGTGGTTGGACAATTCCACCAAGCCGGTGAAGTTTGAGATCACCAACATCCGCGACAAGTTCGGCAACCGGAAGGAAGAATTTTTCCAGACGGCTCCGCTCACGGTTTGGAATGTGCCCTACGACCACCTCACCGACACCACCCGTGCGCTCATTGAAGCCAAACTTGGAAATGCCATCATATCTCCAATCATGATCAATGAGGTAAACGGCCAGATTTACACCATGCCTTCCACGGCCGAATGCGGTCTTACCGCGGGAGATGTTTTCAACGTGGATGTGAGGATGTCAAACAGCAAGGGGTCCATTGATATCCCGGACTATGCCGTGATAGCCTTCGCCACCGGTTCCTCCAACGACAAGTTCTTCATCGAGGACTTTGTCAACGGCATATGCGTAGAGTATTTTGACGAGAAGGAGAACCAGGTTGTGAACGTGTTCCCGTTCTATGACCAAATTAACAACTCCGACCCCGATTTCGAAACCCGCCGGGCCAATGTCATTGCCGACAACGGCAAGGAATCCGGTATGGTATTCCACAAGATCGCCGATACCCCGGAGAAGGGCGTCACCGTGTGGTATAAGATTCTGGACAAGAACGGCAAGCTTTACGATCCCGCCAAATACGCAAATTACACCACCACACTTTCACCTTTCGACCTGGGCATCGAGCGTGTCAACGATTCCGAAAAAGGAATGGGCGTGTCTTTCCCCATGACTCCATGGCCTGTGCTTGACCAGCACATGTACATGAGGGGCGAATACAATTCCAACCTTTCCAATCTTGACACGGATGCTCTTCGCTCATATTACATGTCACATACGGACAAGGCTTCCGCTTCTTGGACGCCATCCATATTCGACAGCGCTCACTTTAGGGGCTGGTACGTACGTCTCCGTACAAAGATTCGTATCTACGACCCCGGTACTTATGAACTCATCATCACTGTGCCATTTACCACGACACAATAGAGTATTCACCACAAACACTATTATTAACCTTTTAAAAAATCAAACTTATGGAATTAAAACTCAAATGGTTTGGTGTATTGGCCCTGTCGCTTTTCGTTGCAGCGTCCTGCAATAAGCCGGAAAACACTCCCGGCAAAGACGACCCGGACAATACAAAGCCCGTTGACGAGGTGACAGTTCCTGACAAGCAGGAAATCAACCTCACAGTTGGCCCTGGCGGATCCACCACTCTCACCCAGGACATTGAGGCTTATGCCGACTGGACAGTCTCTCCGGACGAGAACTACAAGTGGATTTCCGTAAATCCCACCAGCGGCAGCAAGGGTAAGACCACTCTTACTTTTGCAGTTTCCCCTAACACCGAAGAAGGTGCAAAGGAGCGTGCAGCATCCTTCGCAGTCTTCCAGGGTACGGCAGTCATCTACGACATCTTTGTGGTTCAGTCAAGTCCTGAGTCAAAGGTTGCCGAAGGTGACCTTGAGTTCCTTCAGGCCATTGTTGCCGGAAAGCTCTTCGGCGATGCCACCCCTGTCATTTCCGACTGGGTGACAGCAGAAGATGCAGAACTTACCGCCTTCCCCGGCATCGTGTTCGGCAACGACGACAATGGAAAGATCACAATCGTAGAGATCAAGGAGGAGGCTCCTTTCCTTTCCTTCCCTGAAGTGATGAAGCTTCCCAACGTTGTGAGAATCCGTCAGAACAACAACGGCAACCTTGCAGGCACCCTGTTCCCTAAGGAATGGGATACACCCAAGCTCCAGCACATTGCCCTGTCTCACACCAAGATGACAGGTGTCATCGCCGACGGTTTCGCCGCCAGCCCCATGCTCTCCGAAATCTATTTCGATGACACTGATTTCTATGGTGCACTGCCTCACATCTGGGCCTCCAAGGTTCTGGAAGTGGCGCTTATAAGCACCGCACGTAACTGCACCTTCACCGGGGAGAACCCCTACGAGGGAGATACCGAGTGCCCGTACCTCGGTTACATAGTCCCCGCCACCCTGGATGTAGTCCTAAATTCCGAGCGTTCTGTTCAGGGAGACAAGACCCAGATGAAGGTTGGCGGCGTGAAGGAAGGCCACTGGCTTGGCTTTGAAAAGGGCTGGGGCCAGGTTCGCTATGAACTCTTTGACGAGAATGCCGAAAAAGGCAATAAGGAAATCTGGAGCGACTGGCGCCTTCTTATCGGCAAGATCATCGGCGACGATGCCACCAACACCTGGGAGTGGTACTTCTCCAGCATGGGTTACGCAGAGGAAGCCGGTTACAAGACCTTCATCCCCAAGAAGATGCTTGATTGGGATCAGGCCGTGGCCGACAAGTTCACTGCTGCCGCAAAGGCCGCCCACGACGCCAAGGTCCCTATCGACATGACAGAGTTCGGCGTTGTCGTGGAGCGTCACGATGACAATATCGATCACGCTGAGGTTGTCCCGGTAGACGGTGACTTCTGGACTGCTCAGTAATGTTCAACCTCTAACAGATAAGTGATATGAAAAAAGTATTTGTTGCAATATTTGCAGCTGCCGCATTGCTGTTAGC
Source organism: Bacteroidales bacterium (assembly GCA_017478685.1). The sequence goes on from JAFVDC010000046.1 coordinate 2,633, forward strand.
AGGATGCGCCAAGACAGAGAATTCCGCTCCCGCCTCAACAAGCAGGACCGTCCGTGTCTCCGTGGGCGTTGATGAAACCATTTCCAAGGTCGTGAGCAGCACCACGGGGCGCTTCACCTGGAAAGCCGGTGACGCCATTGGTATCTGGACTGGAAACGGAATCACCAAATTTACCCTTGACCCCGAGTGGGACAACTTCGGCTATGGTGAGTTTGTAGGTGAGCTTCCCGAAGGAGGCGCCATCAACGAGAATTCCTATGCCGTATATCCTTATGCCGAAGGTGCCGAAGCAACGGCCACTTCCTACACTTTCCCGCCTGTCAGCAAATGGGAAATCCCCACAGCTAATTACATGCTCTACGGAGACGCCGCAGAGGAGGTTGACGGAAAGTACACCTTCACGTTCCATCACACAACCGCTTATTTCCGCGTCAACGTAAAGAATATCCGTCAGGCTTGCGGCGGCCTCTATATCGAGACTGCCAGCCCTGGTTGTTTTGCCCTGGGAGCAACGGTGGACTTCTCCGGCGAGACTCCGTCCATCACCTATGCAAGCGACGAAAGCGTTATCTATGCCGTGCCGGAGCACACATGAGCTACGGATGTTTCACTGATAATTCCCATTATTCCCCAGACCTATGTCCAGCAGTGGGGTAAGGGCGGTCTCAAGTTCCGCATTGCCTGCTACAGCGAGCCCAACTGGTGGAGCACCAAGTTTGACGACTTCGCCGGCTTCCTCACCGGCGAGGAGGGTTACACCGTGAGCGTTGGTGAATACTATCTGTTCCCCGACATCAAGTGCGAAAACGCCAAGTCTGCCGATGACAGCGGTACCGGCGTCAACGACGGTATTGAGGATTCCAATGTCAATGTACAGGATCCTAACGACTTCTGGACAATTTCACAAAATTAATCTGATTGTACTATGAAGAAAGTTATATTTTCAGTTCTCACTCTGGCAGTTGCCGCTATGATTGCCGGGTGCGCAAAGCAGCAGTCTGTAGAAAGCGTTCCTGCTACCAGGACCGTGACAGTTACAGCAGCTCTGGAGAATGCGGTCACCAAAGTAACCACCGGCTCCGAAGTCGGCAAATTCGCCTGGGAAAAGGGAGATGTGATTGGTGTATGGGTAGGTGATGCATTCGTCCCCTTCACACTTGATGACAGTGCCGCAGGAACGGTAGCCGGCAAGTTTACCGGTGAAGTCCCCGAAGGCAAGGAAATCGACTTTGCAGTATATCCTTATGCCGAAGGTGACACCTTTGCAGATGGAGTCTATACATCTACTTACAGCGCAGACTGGTGGGATTACAAGAACGCCGTTCATCTTTATGCCCCTAAGGCAAATTCTGCCGGCGAGTACAAATTCCAGCACCTTTGCGCCTATGCTCTTATAACAATCAAGAATGTCCGTGCAGACTGTAAGTATGCATATCTTGAGTCTCCCGGCGGATCCATGTTCCTCCAGGGCGGCCAGACCGCAGACCTTACCGCGGAGTATCCTAAGTTCAAGGACGGAGCCGCAGAGCAGGTATTCGTGGAACTTCCCGAAGACCACTCCAAGATTGTCCTCTACATTCCTATCCTTCCCGGCGAGTGGCAGGACGGCAAGGCTTTCAAGGTGAAATTCTTCCGCGATAAAGACTGGGGCCAGGAATATGGCAAGGGTGAACTTGCAGAAGAGCCTGTCATCAACCATGTGGGTAGTATTGTCACGGGCGGTATTGTAAACCGCGGTGAAATCATCGTATTCCCCGACATCGTGTTTGAAGGCGGAGCAGCTTCCGGCATCAGCGCCACCATCGAGGGCGGTCTCACCTGGCTGTCAGGTTCTACCATCGGCCTTTGGGACGGATCGGCACTTACTCCGATGACCGTTTCCAGCGGTAATGTGGCCGTGGGTGAGTTCGAAGGTGACATTCCCGAAGGCGCTACATATGCCGTTACCCCTGTTTCCTGCGTGACTCTTGAAGGCACAACTCTCAAATACACCAATGATCAGTGGGGTATTACTCCCGGAGCGTTCCTCTTTGGTGAAATTGGAGAACCTGCATCCTCGGAATACGTAAAGAGCATTGC
>JAFVDC010000047.1 GCA_017478685.1 Bacteroidales bacterium
ATAGAGCATTTTGGGGGGATGGATTTCTGTTTAAAAGAAAGTGGATGTACTCTTTTGCTCTTTGTGCCAAAAACAAATATTCCTGGTGTAACATCGGCCCTGCAGCAGTCTTTCAAAAAAGTATTGACGCTGGAAGAAGTTCAAGGTTTATCCATTGAGTTGGAAGGTTTCATCTATGTTGGCCGCCTTATCTCGGAATCTCCGTTTATGGAATATGATGGAGTCAGCGTTCCCACTCTCGAAATGAACATTGTGGACCAGATAGCATCTGGCCACTCCTTTGAAGATGAGTTTCAGAAGATTATGGAAGTGTATCCGGTGAACTATGACAGACTAAGCCGATATGCTTCCAGAAGAGGCGTTTCTGATAAACTTGAATCAGCTATTCGGAGGTTGGACCGGTCCCGTATGGAGATGTTCGCTAAAGTACAAACATATCTGAAGTCAATGCCTGTGTTGCAGGCCTGGGTATTTGGCTCATTCGCCCGCCGGGAAGAAACCCCCGGGAGTGATTTGGATCTTCTGATAAAATATGACCGGACACAGAAAGTGTCATTGCTTGATATTTCAAAGTATATACTTGATTTGGAAGCTGCAATCGGCCGCGAGGTAGACCTTATCGAATACCGTTCCCTTAAACCATTTGCCGTTCAATCGGCAGAAAGAGACAAGTATCTGATATATGAGAGATAAGGTTAATGACGAAGCCCGGCTTGTCTTGATGCTGGAATCAATAGCCAACATTGCGGGCTTTATGGAAGGCGTGGAATCTTTGGAAGAATTCAAATCAGATAAGATGCTCTGCCACGCTGTTGTGTACAACCTTCAGTGTATTGGAGAGGGAGCTTATATGTTGTCTAAAGACTTTGCGGCGGCTCATAATGATATGAATTGGGCAGCCATAGCCGGTTTAAGGCACGTTCTGGTCCATGATTACTACCAGGTAGACTTTGAAACAGTCTGGTGGGTAGTCCAAAAAGACTTGGCTCCGCTGAAAGACTATATCTGCCAAATATGTAGTATCAAATAATTATACCTATCCTCGCGCGTTAAATACCGGCAGTGCCGAATACGCCCTATCCCCCAAATAACGGAATTCGAACTGGAGGACGAACTTTAACACTTTTTGTCTTGAAAATGGACTTTTTGACACGCGGAAGTGTCAAAAAGTCCATTTTTCGGCTATCGGCCCCGGCTTTGCAATATCTTAAGGCGTTCCGACGATAAAGGAACCCGGACGGAAGGCCACGTAAGGACCGGAAACCGGAGGAGTTTAAAATGATTTTGTTATGTTACCAATTGTTAGAAAGAATCAAGAGAGCTGGTTGCCTGACATCTTCAATGACTTCTTTGACAACAGCTGGATGGAAAGGGCAAATTACACTGCACCGGCCATCAACGTTATAGAAAACGAAAAGGAATACGAGGTTGAGCTTGCCGCTCCGGGCCTTACCAAGGAAGACTTCCAGGTGCATGTGGACGAGAACGACAACCTTGTGATAAACATGGAAAAGAAGGACGAAAACCATGAGAAGAAGCACCACGGCCGCTATCTGAGGCGCGAATTCTCCTACGAGAAATTCCAGCAGATGCTTACGCTCCCTGAGGATGCCGAAGCCGACAAGATTGAAGCCAAGGTTGAGCATGGCGTTCTTAACGTCCATATCCCCAAGAAGAACCCCGTAGAGGTTCAGAAAGCGGTCAAGCAGATAGAAATCAAATAAAACACGACAAAAATTTGGTTTATATTGTAAACTTGTTTATATTTGCACCGTGGCTAAGGAAGACTGCGCAGCTTCTCTTGGCCACGGTAACATGTTAAACAAGTGATACAATGGAACAAAACAAAGAAATGACGGCTCAGGAAAGCCTGTCGATCATCACTGAAACAATGAACAACAACCGCAAGGATATTGTTCGTAGCAGCGGAAAATACTTCGTTTTGTGGGGAATTCTGCTCACAGTATTCTCACTTCTTGTCTTCATCCTATGGAAAACCACAGGAAAGGCGGTATGGAACAACCTATGGTTTGCCTTACCCGTCATAGGCTATCCTCTTGCGCGGCTGATAAAAAGCAAAGAAAAGCCTGCCCGCGCAGAGAACTACATCAGCCGCATCAACGGCGGCATCTGGGGATCATTCGGGGTGTTTGCCTGCTCTGTTGCCCTCTTCACGGTACTTTACAGCCTGCTTGGAGACAGTCCGCTTACCGCAATTGTCCTTGGGGCCACTCTGACAGCGCAGATTGTCCTTATCTTCGGAATCGCCGAGACCATCAGTGGCGTTGTCCTCAAGAACTGGACGATAAAGATTGCAGGGTGGATTACCGGCATCGGAGGCCTGGCCATTTTTTACATTACGCAAGCGGGCGCTGAGCAGATGTTCATATTCACTTTTGCCGGAATCGTCCTAGCCACCACAGGGCTTATTGTAAAACAGCAGTACAAGTAGCCTATGTTTCCAAAGTTAGATCCGCTCCTTCATTCCGAACTCCGGCTGGCGGTGATGAGCATCCTGGCCGGAGTGGATGAAGCCGATTTCACCTATCTGAAGAAACAGACGGGTGCTACCTCCGGGAACCTCAGCGTGCAGATAGACAAACTCACCGCCGCCGGCTATATTACGGTGGAGAAGGGCTTCAAGGGCAAGATGCCCCGTACCACATGCCGAATCACTCCGGCAGGCCAGGAAGCCTTCGGCAAATACGTAGAAGCACTGAAAGAATACCTTTCGGCCGGGAAATAACCGGCTTTACTTGAAAAACCTCAGGTGGGTTTAGATTTTCCATAGCGGACGCAAAGGTACAGTTTTTCTACCAATTGGCCAGCTTACAATTCAGCAATTATGTCGCGGAGGAGTCCGTTGAAATCTATCACCCTGTCCGGTTTAGGGGAGTAACCCAGCACCACAACCACAAGTTCCTTGGAGGGGACTATGTAGATTTCCTGGCCGTCGTGTCCCTGGCATGAGAACATGTCCTCTGGGGCGTCCGGGCACGTTAGGCTGCGGTTGAGCCAGAAATATGCGCCGTACTTGCCCTCACTGGCCGAAGCCGGGGTAACCGTGAAATCCACCCATCCTTCCGGGAGGATGCGCCTTTCTCCAATGCAGCCGTCGTCCAGGAACATCTGGCCGAAACGGGCGTAGTCGCGGGCGGTGACATAGAGGTAGGATGAGCCCACCGGCGTTCCGCTCATATCCGGTTCAAAATGCGGGTTTGAAATGGCCAGAGGGCCGAAAAGCCGCTCCCGCATGTAGGAGAGGAAAGCCTGGTCTGAGGGGAACTTCCCGCGAAGGTATCTCATCACAAGGTTGGTGCTGCCGCTGGAGTAGTACCAGTGCGTTCCGGGTTCATAATCCAGGGGCATGGACTGGGCGTAAAGACCCATGTCGGTTTCTCGGTGGAGCATGAGGTTGACATCGGAGCGGTTGCCGTAGTTCTCGTTCCACCGGAGGCCGCTCTGCATTTGCATGAGGTCCTTGAGCGTAATGTCCTTTCGGCCGTCTGCCTGCCACTCCGGGATATCCAGCGGGGCGTTTATGTCCAGAAGTCCGTCACCGGCCATAATGCCTACAAGGGCGTTGGTGAAGCTCTTTGCCATGCTCCAGCTGAGGAGCTGGGTTTCGGCCGAAATACCGTCGTCGTAGCGTTCGGCCACAATCTTTCCATCATGGAGAACCACGAAGGCGAAGGGGTGGCCGTTGTAACTGCGATTGTCCACAAGGGCCTTGGCAATGGGCTCGAGGGAGGCCTTGAGGCCTTCGTCGCCTGCCTCCAGATACTCCGGGCAGTTGTCCTTGGGAAGGGGATACTCGGCTTCAAGGAAAGCCTTCCTGCCTTTTCCCCTGAGGAGGGTGACTCCGTATCCTTCGCGGTATGCGGCAGTTGATTTTGCCCAAAGGAAGCGGCTGGTCACAGTCTTGTTCTCATAGTCCACCTTGTTCCTGTTGAACTTTATGAAGGAGAAGTTAAGGTCCAGGGGCTCAACATCGGCGGGGTTTCGGCCCGACACAAACACTGCCGAAGCAAGATTCTTTGCCGCATAGCCGGTGATGATGGGCATAAGGGTGTTGAGGTACAGGCACCCTCCCAGAATGGCGGCTGCAAAGACCGCACAAACAATACCTAGGATTCTTTTTTTCATATTACAAAATTATGTATTTTGCTCCCTTTTCCCAAATTTTTCCTTCTTGGCCGCACGCAGTTCCCTTTCTTTGTATTAATTTTGTACTGTTATGATGTTTCGTAATGCTCACAGATTGATTGTTGCCGTATCCTTGGCGTGCGGTCTTCTATTCTCTTGCTCAAAAGAGGCTCAGCCAGGGCAGGTTCCGAAAGAGAAGCCTTCAGAGCCGGTTATATATGCTGTGTCTGTGTCGGATTTTTCCACAGTGCGCGGGGATCTCAAAATAGGCGGTAAGCTTTATATGCCGAAGGGCCTGGAAGGGAAAAAGCCCGCCGTGATATGTTGTCACGGTTTGACGGGGTCGTACCGTGACACGGAGATTTACGCACAAGCAGCTGCAACAAAAGGAGTTGTGGCATGCAGTTTTGACTTTTGCGGCGGTCATGAAGGCCCAAGCCTCAGTGACGGGGACAGGGCTCATGATTCGATTCTCACGGAAGTTGAGGATCTTGCTGCCGTTTATGCCGAAATATCGGCACGCCCGGACATAGATCCCTCCAATATAATGGTGATGGGCGGCAGCCAGGGCGGCCTGGTGGCTGCATTGTACGCGGCCAGGAATCCTGGCGGAGTAAAGGCCCTTGGACTTCTGTTCCCGGCTTTCAATATCCCTGATCTGGTTCGATTCTTTGCCATCTTGGAGTATGGCGGCCTTGACAAGGTTCCGGAATCCGTAACTGTTTTTGGCTTTACGGTGTGGCAGCAGTATGTTTTTGATGCATACAACCTGTATCCCTACAGCATGATCGGCATTTATAACGGCCCGGTCCTTATTGTCCAGGGAGATAAAGACGAACTTGTTCCGCTTTCCTATGCCCAAAAGGCCGATGACCTGTACAATGATTCCACCCTGTATGTCCTTGAGGGACAGGGGCATGGCTTTGATGCCGAAGGAAAGGCCAAAGCCATTGAGTACCTTGACAGTTTTATAGATGAGGCTTTGGGCTTATAAAAAAGCAGACCGGAAGGCCTGCTTTTTTTGAGTAGGGACGATCGGATTCGAACCGATGACCTCTTCAATGTGACTGAAGCGCTCTAAACCAGCTGAGCTACGCCCCTGAATGGGGATTGCAAAGGTAGCATCTTTTTCCAAAATAGCAAAATTTTTTCCTATATTTGTGAATCTGATACATAGTCTTATGAGAAATTGTTTTTATGCCGTTGTTGCGCTGGTAGCGCTTGCCGCCTGCGGAACAAATGTCAAACCCGCCACAGGTTATTCAGAGCCGGACCTTGGCTGGCTGTTCCTGGAAAGGGGCCCCTATACCCTTAGCACCAAGGTTAAGGCCGCTCCCGGCCCTGCAACCTTCCAGTTGGTGACGGATCTCTCCCTCATGGCGGAAACCCCGGACGTTATTCTGGAAACTTCCTGCACCGTTGCCGAAGACAGCACCATAAGCGTAAGTCTCGGGAACCTCAATCCCGGCTTCTATGAGGTGAGACTGAGGGACAGCGTACGGTTCAATATCGGCATAAGGCCTGAGGACGTTGTAAGCGCCCCGGATGCCCCCAAGGACTTCGATGCATTCTGGAAGGAGACTCTCTCGGAGCTTGACAATATTCCCCTGGAGCCCGTGTACAAGGAGATTCCGGAGTATTCCAACGACCTCAGGACCTGCTACGAGGTCTCTTTTGCCTCATTTGGCGGCGCCACTGCGGGCGGGGTCATCTCCATCCCCAACGCTCCCGGCAAGTACCCCGTACTCATCCAGTACATGGGTTATGGCGCAGAGCCTTTCTACTTTGACCCTTCGGCCAATCCGGGCCGGATAGACTTCCTTGTGAGCGTGCGTGAGCAAGGTATCTTCAAGGATCCCGCCCAGCGCTGGATAGACAAGGGGCTCTCTTCCAAAGAGGAATTCTATTACCGCGGGGCTTTCGCAGATGTAAGGCGCGCCGTGGACTTTGTGACCACCCTTGACAAGGCCGATGTTTCCCGCATTGCCGCAATGGGAGAAAGCCAGGGAGGTGCGTTCACAACGGTTGCCGCCGCAATTGACAGCCGCATAAAAGCAATCAGCATAGCTGTCCCATTCCTTGGCGACTACCGGGATTATTTCCGCATTGTATGGTGGCCGGTCCATGAGGTAATGGAGGCGGCCGATGCCGAAGGCCTTCCCCGTGAGGAGGTGTTCCAGATGCTACGCTACTTCGACGTCAAGAACTTTGCCCCCAAGGTGAAGTGCCCGGTGTACATGGCATTCGGCCTGCAGGACCCTACCTGCCCGCCACATACCAACTTTGCAATCTACAACAACCTTGGGACCAAGGACAAGCACTACTTCTGCGTCCCCACCTGCGGTCACGCCATGTGGCTTGAGGCCGCCTGGCCTCCGGTTAGGGATGCTTTCCTTAGTAGCGTAATAGGAGAATAGGCATGACCTGGAATCCAAAACTCATTGGCAGTTACCTTTTAATGGGAGCCTGCCTCATCCTTATAGCGTGCAACATAGGGGCGTTTCTCTTCATCCCCAAGGTGGCAACTCCTCTTGCCGTCATCCTTTCCAATGCCATTACCATTGTCCTTATGCTCCTGGCGTATCAGCCTGTCAATCGCCTGATGCAGAATAGTTTCCAGGAAAAGGCCAGGGAGTTTGTGGAGAAGGAGAAGGAACTTGAGGGGCTCAAGGATACCGTTGCAACCCTTGAGAACCGCAACCGTGAACTTGAAAGCCGCCTGGACACCTGGGGGCAGATGGGAAGCGTCCCGCCCAACCTTAAGTTCACCTTCAAGGTGGAGACCATGACCTTTGACAAGTCCGGATATGTTGTGAAGGAAGAGCCCGTGGAGCGTTTCCTGTCAGACCCCGCATACAGGTTGGCGGATAAAAACGGAGTCTTTGACAAGGTGGGCCGATGGATGGACGATGTTATGCATCCCGGACAGAAGAAGGTCCTGTACATAGGGAAATTCTACGCCAAGGCATCTGTGGGCATAGACTTCACAAAGATAAAATTCGCCGTCAAGGATGGGGCCGTGTCGCTTTTCGGCGTGCGCTTCACTAAGCTCAACGACCTTGCCGTCACCCCGGACGAAGACGACGTCAACCACTGCTGGCTCATCAATGAAGACGACTTTGGGGTAAGCATCAATCCTTCCGGGCTTTACCAGGATTTCACCCAGGCTTATTCCGATATCCGCGCCAAGGAATCCGCGGAGGCTCTTGAGGCCGAAGTAGATGCCCTCTGCAACAACTACACGGCCGTTTTCCGCCAGAATCTCCTGGAGCGTTTCCCCGGTATCACCTTCTGCGACAGCATTGAGGATTCCCCGGAAACATGGTACTCCCTCAAGGAGCATATCGGGGATCCCGGAATCTATCCAATCGCCTCCAACATGTTCCTCATGGCCGATGTCCTAAGCAGTTCGGCACTGAGCACACCTGCCCTGAAACAGTTAACGTGATTGTTTTGGGAAGGGCTTTATAGGCTCTACGTGTATCGTGATGTGGGTTTCGGCCCCAAAACGGTCTCGTAGGGCCTTTTCTATGAAGTGGGCGGTGGAGTGACTGTCCAGAAGGGAGGTGCTGCCGTCCATCCTTATGTGGATTTCAATGGCGTAATGGCCGCCGATGCGTCTGGTCTTGAGGTTGTGGGGGTCCTTGACTTCCGGGAAGGACTCCACTATGGAGAGGATTTCGGCCTCCGTCTCTTCGGGGAGGGAGGCTTCCATGAGGTCCCGGAAATTCTGCCTGAGGAGCATCCAAGCCACCCTTACGATGAAGCATCCCACCACCATTGATGCAATGGGGTCAAGGACGGCCCAGCGCTCTCCAAGGAGGACGGCGCCGCCAATTCCTATGAGGGTGGCAACCGACGACAAGGCA
>JAFVDC010000048.1 GCA_017478685.1 Bacteroidales bacterium
CTGCTGGGCTGTGAGCCAGCAATTCTCAAGGTTCTTAAGGCCGAAAGAGCCGAATGCGAGCTGGTTTCCACGACCGGAATTGCCCTTCATGCGGTTTTTCTGTTCCCTTCTGAATTTTGTTCTTTTAGGCTGTAACATTGCTGTAATGTTTTTAAATTTTCCTTACTAGTCCCTAACTTATTGAAACTCAGCTGGTTGGGTGCATTTTGCTCCAATTTCGGGATTGCAAAGTTACAAAAAAAATCCGAATCTCCAAATTGTTTTGAAGATTTTTTCAATATTTTCTACCGCGATTTTTGATACTTAACTGAAGTATTATCAGCGCTTTACGCTATATGATAAAAAAAAGTTCCTTCAGTTTTCGACAATTTCTATCTGTCCAGTTTTATCTCACCTATTTCGGCCACGGGAGGATCCTCCCAGAAGACGGACCAGTAGAGGGCCGGGAACTCCCCTGCCTTCCAAGCCTGGACCAGGAGTTCGGTGTCGGCATCGGCCCCGGTGGGGTCGTAGGTGCTCTTGAGGTCGTTTTCGAAGAATTTGGCAATGCCCTGCCAGAAGCCCGCGGCAACCCCGTTCTTGTACTCCTTTATTATTTCATAGGAAGACATGCCGGTTTCACGGTCTATGAGCTTGAGCATGAGGGCACCGTCGTAGATGGTCATCTTGCGGAAGATGCCTTCGTAGCTCTTGAAAAGCTGTTTCTGGACATCCTTTATGTAGCGGTCCTTCTTGATGGAGTTCATGTTTTCAGCCTTAATGACGCTGTCGGCCTTCTGGACGATGGGGCCGGCGGCTTCGGCATAAGGATACACGCGCGCAAAGCGGTAAACCAGCTTGTAGTAGTCTTTCCAGCGTTTGTCCGATGTGCCCTTCCGGCGGGTGGTTATCCATACGGGCCGAAGTTTGTCGTAGTAGGTGGTGTCTCCGTTTTCCACTTTCATGCGAAGCCATTCACCGCTCTGGGGAGCCTCGCTTCCTTCGCGGATAGCCTGAGCGCGGTTCAGGGCCTCGCGCTGGTCCTTTGCCGCCTGCATCGCCTTCCGGACATGCCCCTGCGCCCCGGCGTCAAATGCGAAGCCGGAGAGAAGAAGCGCGGACAGGATGATATGAAATGCTGTTTTCATCATGGCAAAGGTAGTATTTTGCAAATAGTTTGCCAAAATGAGATTAACGGCAGAAGCGCCTTACGGACGGGCGCTGAGCTCTCCCGTTTCGGCATCAAAGACAAGCCAGTTGGGCTCTTTCCAGTCGGCCATCACAAGGAGGCGGGAACCACCAACAGGGATGTCCCAGAAGGTGTGGTAGTGGCCGAAGATGAAGTAGTCCACCTTTTCCGTGCAGGCGCTGCACCACTGGTACAGGGGCTCGGACTCACCTTTGAACACATATTTGGGAACAGGCTTGCGGGTGCGGGACTGGCGGCTCCAGGTTTTGCCCCAGCCTATGCCTATGCGGGGATGGAGGGCCGAAAACATGGCGCGGAAAAGCTTGTTGTGGAACATCCACTGGATACGCTTGTACTTCTTGTTGCCGTCCCCAAGCATGTCTCCGTGGCCAAGGCAGAAGCGCTTCCCGCCAATCTCCGTATAATAAGGCTGAGTCTTGGGGCATATCATGCCAAGCTCCGAGAAATAACCGTAGCTCCACTGATCGTGGTTGCCCTCAATGAAATAAACCTTCACGCCGGCATCCATAAGGTCCAGGAGCGCAGCGAAAACCTGCGCATAGCCCTTCGGCACAACATCCTTGTACTCATACCAGAAATCCCAGATGTCACCAAGCATGTACAGGGACTCCGTGCGCTCTGCGGGAATGCCTCTCAGGAACTCCACAAAGCGTTTTTCGCGCTCCGGAGCCTCCGGAAGGCGAAGCCCCAGATGGACGTCCGAGACAAAATAAGTAAGGTTTCTCATTAGGCGAGGATGAATATGAGGGCCGCCACCACAAGGCAGTACAGCGCAAACCAAAGAAGTTTGGCCCTTTTCACAATGGCTATCATGACCTTGCAGGCGAAAAGGCCGCTCAGAAAGGCCGAAATGAAACCAAGGACAAGGGGAAGCGAGCCCACCCCTGCGCCGAAGGTCTCGGAACCCATGGCAACTTTAAGAAGGTCCAGAGTCTGCTCCCCGATGATGGGGATGAGCACCATCAGGAAGGAGAACTGCGCCATGGCCTCGCGCTTTACGCCGCAGATAAGGCCGGTAGCGATGGTGCTGCCGCTGCGGGAGATGCCGGGCGCCACGGCGAAAGCCTGTGCAAGGCCCACCACAAACGCCTGCCAGTAGGAAATGCCGTTGCGGGTATCCTTTGCCACAGGCACCCTGAAGCGCTTTCCGGCGCTGTCCGAAATCCAAAGGAGGGCCGCCGTAATGCAAAGGCCGATGGCCACGTTCCTGAGGGAACCACCGAACAGGGCGTCTACCTGGTCCTTGAAAAGGAAGCCCACCAGGGCAACCGGGACAAGGGAGACCAGGATCTTGCAGATGTAGTCTGTTTCGTCGTTGTATTTGAACTTGAAAAAGCCCTTCAGGAGGTTCACGATAACGCTCCAGAACACCACCAGCGTTGCGATTACAGTTGCAAAATGCACCGCCACCGTGAAATCCAGGAAGCCCTCGGAGTCTGCACCAAGGATTTCCTTGAATATCATGAGGTGTCCGCTGGAGGACACCGGAAGGAATTCAGTAAGGCCTTGTACTATTCCCAATAATATTGCCTGCCACCAATCCATATATTATTCTTTTTGAGATTCTTCGCTTCGCTCAGAATGACAGCTATTTGCCAAATTTTCCCATTATGGCGATGACTTCCAGAACTATTCCGGCCACAATCACCAGAGGAGCGGCAACCAGGCGGCGGAAGTCGAACATTGCGTAGTTGAACACCTGGGGGTCGTCGGAGCCGCCCCCGCTAAGGAGAAGAAAGCCGGAGGCCATCACAAGAAGCCCCGCTATCATCAGTTTAAGTCCTTTGGCCGAAGTGGCCATCTTGTCTTTATTGTCCATAAATCAGTATGCGTAGAGTTGGTCCCTGTTGTAGCCCACCAGGCGCCCCACCACGAAGAACGTGCTTATGGCGCAAATGAAAACGCCGGCGGCCACCATGACTCCCATGGTTATGAGGAGGGTGTCCAGGGTGAATATGGAGAACATCTGGGCGAATTCGCCTTTGAGCACAAACAGCATCCCCACAAGGAGGAGAATGGCGAGAAGCGCCGCAAACAGCCCCTGAAGGGCCGCACGGCCCACAAACGGGGCGCGGATATAGCCTTTTGTGGCACCCACAAGGTGCATGGTGTGAATGGAGAAACGCCTTGAGAACAGTTCCAGGCGCACCACGTTTGAGATGAGCACGAAGGAGATGAAAAGAAGCAGCCCCACAAGCACCGCCAGGCCTATTGAAATCTTGGCGAGGTTGGCGTTGAGGGCATCTACCAGCGACGTCTGGTAATTGACTTCCTCCACAAGAGGGGACTCGGACAGGATCTCCTTCATCATCTTGAGGGAGTCGGACTGGACATATTCGGCATTCAGGTTGACATCAATGGAGATGGGGACGGGCGCGGTTTCAAACACGTCCAGGAAATCACGGCCAAGGAGGGCCGACATTTCCTCCACGCCTTCCTCCCTTGAGACAAAACGGGTGGAACGCACTCCCGGGAGGGCCGAAATCTTGGATTCGTAAGCAAGGCCGTCTTCCTCAGAGACCTGCTCCCTCAGAAGCACCGACACCTGCATGTTCTCCTTGAAATAGTCCGACACGGCCCTGGCGTTTACAAGAAGGATGGTGCCTACGCCAACAAGGAGCAGCACCAGCGAAAGACTGATAACCGTTGAAATCCATGCGCTGACAAGACGCCTGCGCATTGCTACGTTACTCTTGTATCCAGCCATAATGAGCCTAATTTCGGCCCAAAGTTACACCAAAGCACGGAAAAAGTCAAAAAAAATTAGTAACTTTGTGAGTTAAAAGATTGTTACAATGGCTGATTCCGCAAAGAAGATACTGTTTGTGAATTCCGAGATGTTCCCATATCTGCCGGAAGGTCACATTTCTAACCTCTGCCGAGAACTTCCCCAGGCCATCCAGGAGCGCAAAAACGAAATCCGTGCGTTCATGCCGCGCTACGGATGCATCAACGAGCGCAAAAACCAGCTCCATGAGGTTATCAGGCTGTCCGGAATGAACATTATCATTTCGGACGTAGACCGCCCCCTCGTGATCAAGGTGGCGTCTGTTTCGGCAGCCAGGATCCAGGTGTATTTCATTGACAACGAGGACTATTTCCGCCGCAAGGCCGTTTACCACGACGACCATGGCAAGTTCTTCCCGGACAATGGTGAAAGAGCCATTTTCTTTGCAAGGGGCGTGCTTGAAACCGTCAAGAAACTCCGCTGGGCACCGGACATCATCCACTGCTCCGGCTGGATTTCCCATGTCCTGCCGCTCTACCTCAGCAAAGCCTACAGGGAGGACCCCATTTTCACGGGCGCCAAGGTGGTGCTGTCGCTGTTTGAAGACACCCCCACGGAATCTTTCGCACCCGGTCTTGACAAAGCCATCCTCTTCGGCGGGGTCAAGCCCAAAGACGTAGCGCTCCTTACGGAAGCCCCGTCAGGCATAGAACTTGCAAAACTTGCTGCGCAGTATTCAGACGGCATCATCCTGGGAAGCCCGGATGTAAACCCGGAACTCGTGAGCCACGTGGGCACGCTTGGCGTCCCGGTCCTGGAGTACCAAAAAGAGATGTACACCTCAGATGCCTACGCAGACAAGTACAACGCATTTTACGACCAAATCCTGAAATGAAAAAACACATAGTCACCGTCATCCTTCTTGCCGCGGGCTTCGGCCTGGGTTCATGCGTAAAGGTGGACGGCAGCCTTGGGAAAGGCCTCATTGACAAAAGCCTCATTTACGACACCTACACTGAAGAGTTCCCTCTCACGGAAATCAAGATGAAACTCTCCAGCGACCTTTCCGGATACTCGGACTCCCATCTTACCATCGGTGCCATCCGGGACGACACCTTCGGCCTTACCACAAGGGCCGCGGCATTCCCGCTCATTCCCGCACTTGACACCCTGGACCTTGGGACCAACCCCAAAGCCGTGTCCATGGACATTTACTTTGCGCTTGATTCCATTTCCTGCGCACAGGACTCCCAGAAGGGCATTTTCCAGAATGTCTACGTCTATGAGCTCACGGACTCCCTGGACAGGGGGAACACCGTTGCGGCCCAGGACATCCCCCACGGCACCCAAACCATCACAAAGGGAATTCCGGTCATAGACGGCACGGGGGCCCTGGACTTCTACTTCACCACGGAGTTCGCCCAGAAATACGTGGATGCCATCAAGGAGATGGGACCGGTGTTCAAGCAAAGGGATGAAGACGATCCCGAGGACCTTTACAAAGACTATGTGAAGAAACTCCCCGGCATCTACATTGAAACCGACATCCCGGAAGGCAACGGAGGCCGAATCAACATGTTCAACTTCTCCTGCCTTTCAGTTTCCAACAGTTACTACACCCGTAACAACAATGTGGCGCTGCTCAAGGTGAATTCTGAATGGAAAGGCGTGCGCAAGGATTCCACCTTCCTTCTCATTCCCGGAGAGCCAGAATTCGCAAATGAAGCATTGGCCATACAGAACAATACCAAGTTCTACCAGTACTGCTTCAACCGCACGTCCCACGCAACCGCGGAAACCACCCCGTCCGGAAACATCTATGTGGAAGGCGGCACCGGACTCAAGCCCGTCATCAGCGCCAAGGAGCTTCAGGAAAAGACCTCGGCGGCCATCAGGGCCAACGGCGGAGACCCCGAAAAAGCCATCATAGTGAAGGCCACCATCGAACTCCCCTATGAGCAGCCGCTGGAGTACATGGACATGAAGTATTTCCCGTCCGTCCTAAGCCCCACAATCCGCACGTCCATCAAAACCGACAACGAAGAGACCATCACTTTCGCCGGCCTTACGGACGCTTCCGTTAGCACGGAGGACCAAGGGGACATAGACCGTTCCAACCTCATGTACTCCCCGGACATCACCTACCACCTGCAGGAACTGCTCAAGCGCAAGGACCTTGACACCGCCACCGACGCCGACATCTGGCTCCTGGCCATACACACAAGGGTTGAAGCTCAGGCAAACGGTTCCCTCATGGACAACAGCTACTACCAGAACCTCCTGTATGCCAGCTACTACAACAGCCTTTACGGCGGCGGTTACGGCGGCTATGGATATGGCGGATACGGTGGATACGGTTACGGCGGCTACGGATACAACAACTACTACAACTACATGATGATGGCCCAGATGATGGCGGCATCGTCCCAGCAAACCTACAGCACCACGCAGGAACTGGACAAAGACCGCTACTACAAGGCAGTCCTCAACGGCCCTTCGGCCTCAAGGCCTCCTGTGTTCAGGGTCACATACGCATTCCCCGGAAAATAAAAAAGAGACTGACCAAACGGTCAGCCTCTTTTATTTTAAAGGGCTTTGGATTAGCCGAGCTTCTCCGCTACCTTTGCGATGGCGTCACCAACGGTGGCGATGCCGCTTGTTTCCTCATCGGGAATCTTGATTCCGAATACGCGCTCGAATTCCATAAGGAGTTCTACGGTGTCAAGGGAATCTGCACCAAGGTCATTGGTAAAGCTTGCGCTTTCAGTGACTGCGCTTTCTTCCACGCCAAGCTTGTCAACGATGATATCAGTGACCTGCTTTACGATTTCTTCCTTTGTCATAATACACTAGGTTTTAAGTTTATTTACGTTTTTTATTTATTGTCAATTGCGTAATAACGTGCAAATTTAGTAAAATATTTTTAAATACAAAAACCCCTACTGTCTACTGAGCTTGTACCATATCCTCAGGCCGTTGAGAGAGTTCACAAGGTAGAAGCAGTATTTGATGAACATCACCACTGTATAGCTGGAGGCGGCCGAAGACAGCATTGTGCTGCCCCAGAGGAAGATGGAAAACACATTCACGAGTATCCACAGGTACCACTGCTCATAGAAGGCAAGGGACATGAGGATCTGGCCGGCAATGTTGAAGGTGGTGACTGCGGCGTCGAAGAACACCTGTGAACGGTCGAATTCGGCCCCCACAGTGTGGAGCTTGACCTGCACCAGGATAAAGTACACGGCGGCAAGCCCGGCAAGGACCGACGCCACCATTATGAGCCACTGCTTTCCGGTAAAGCGCCTGGCTTTGACCTCGGATTTGGAGCCCTGGGCCCCGCGTTTTTTCCACTGCCATATTCCCACGAACTGCATGGGTAGGAAGTAGAAAAGGTGCAGGGCGAAGTTACCCCATATCTGGTTGTCGGCGGCAACTATGCAGCAGAAAGTGACATCCAGTATGCCGAAGATGAAGGTCCAGATGATGCCGTTTGCGCTGAGGACGGTGGAAGCCACCCCCATCACTGAGCCAAGGGCCGCGATGATAAGCATGAGAGCCCTGGCGTCCGGCTGGTTTAGCTTGAACACTGTGGTAATCACTATCACCACCACCATCAGCCCCATCAGTATGGCGCTGAACCATTTATTGAATTGTTTGTCTGTCATCGTTCAAATAATCGTGTATCTTTACTGCAAGGTCTGCGCCAACAAGGGCCGAAAGCTCTTCGAGGGGAGCCTTGGCGATGCGGGCGACGCTGCCGTAGTGGAGAAGGAGCCTTTGCTCCGTCTTCTCACCCACGCCCTTAATCTCCCTCAGGGCGCTTTGTATGGCCGCTTTTGAGCGGAGATTCCGGTGGAAGGTTATGCCGAATCGGTGGGCTTCGTCGCGGATGCGCTGGAGCACTTTGAGAGCCTGGGAGTTCCTGTCGATGAAAAGCGGGTAAGGGTCCCCTACCCTTATCACCAGTTCCATTCTTTCGGCAAGGCCGATAACCGTAACCCTGTCAAGAAGCCCAAGTTCGGCAAGGGCCTCGTGAGCATAACCCAGCTGCCCCTTGCCGCCATCTATCACTATGAGCTGCGGGATATCGTCGGGGGCTTCGGCCAGCATCCTTGAATACCTGCGGTTCACTACCTCCTTCATGGAGGCGAAGTCGTTGGCGCCGATGACGGTCTTTATCTTGAAGCGCCGGTAGTCCTTCTTGCAGGGCTCGGCATCACGGAAAACCACGCACGCCGCCACGGGATTGGTTCCCTGGATGTTGGAGTTGTCGAAGCACTCCATGTGACGCGGCAGTTCCTTCATGCCGATAGCCTTCCGGAGGTCCTCCATCACACTCATGCGCCATGCGTCTGGGTCCGTGTGCTCCTTCTGCTTCAAAGAGTTGAAGTGGAATTCCTTGGCGTTTTTGGCCGAAAGTTCCAGAAGGGCCAGTTTGTCGCCCTTTTGCGGGATTTTGAATTCCGTGCCGGGGATCTCCACGTCCGGAAGGAAGGGCACTATGACTTCCTTGGAAAGGCTGCCGAACTTGTCCTCGATTTCCCCGATGAAGGTGGAGAGCATGGTGGCCTCGTCTTCCTCAATCTGGCTCTTGAAACCAAGGTTAAGGCTTTGGACAATGGCGCCGCTCCTCACTCTCAGGAAGTTGCCGAAGGCCTCGCCGGAGTCGAAGACCATGGAAAAGACATCGGCATCAACATCTACCGACTGGGTTATGATGCTTTTTGCGTAGTGCTTCTCAAGGTAGTGGAGCTTGTCCTTGAACACCTGGGCCTGCTCAAAGTCAAGGCGCTCTGCAGCATCGGCCATAAGGGCCTTGTAATGCTTTATCACCTCGCTGCCGCGGCCGCTGAGGATGCGAACAATCTCCTCTACGCCCTCCTGGTACTCCTTGAGGGAGATTTTCCCTATGCACGGGGCCTTGCACTTGCCTATATGGAATTTAAGGCAGGGCCTGTATTTTCCGCGGAGGATGGCGTCAGAGGTAAGGCGGAGGTTGCAGGTGCGGAGGGCCCAAATCTCATCGAAGAACTCTATGAGCCCGCGGGCGTGCATCACGCTGCTGTACGGGCCGAAGTAGCGGTTCCCTTTGCCTTTCTCCATTCGGCGGGTGATGAACACCCGGGGGAACTCCTCCCCCGTCACGCATATCCAGGGATAGGTTTTTGAGTCCTTGAGGAGGATGTTGTACTTGGGCTTGTACTGCTTTATGAGGGTGTTCTCCAGGAGAAGGGCATCGGCCTCGGAGTCCACTACGGAGAACTGGGCATCGGCAATCTTTGATACCAGGATGCGGGTTTTGGTGTTGAGCCTCTCCGGCGGCACGAAATACTGCGCCACTCTCTTGTGGAGGTCCTTTGCCTTACCCACATAGATAACCTTTCCCTCGGCGTCGTAGTAACGGTACACGCCGGGGGAATGAGGGAATAAGGCTATTTTTTCTTTAACGGTCACTTACCAAGGGCTTCCTCCACGGCCTCACGGATGTCGTCTCCACGGAGGTTGCGTTTAAGGATGGTGCCGTCCGGGCCGAAGAGGATGATGTGGGGAATGCCCTCGATGCCGTAGATGTCCGTAGGAATCTTCTGGGCGTTAATGATCTGGTTCCAGACAATATTCTCTTCTTCGGCGGCCTTGACAGTGTCTTCGGGTTTGTCCCAAACGGCCACGGAAAGCATGTCGAACTTATCTGAGTGGAAGTCATTGTAAACGGCGCGGAGATTGGGCATTTCCCTGCGGCAGGGACCACACCATGAAGCCCAGAAGTCTACAAGGACGTATTTTCCCTTGCCGATGAAGTCCGAGAACTTGACGCCGTCCACCTCGAAGTCCGTGAACATCTGGCCTTCGGCCGTTGATTTCTGGGCCCTCAAAGCCTCCTTTAGGCCGTTGAGGAAGATGGAATCCTGACCGTGTACGGGAGCGGTGATCTTATTTACATATTCCTCAAACTCGTCCTGCTCCACGGTGCCGTAGAGGTTCTTCAGGGCAGCAACGCCAACGGCATTGTCAAGATTGCCCTTGAGAGCCTTGAGGTTATAATCCTTGAAGATGTCTATGAGGGAATCCGCGTATTCCTCTGCGGCTTCCTGATTGCCTTCGAACTTCATGATTCCGGTGGTGTATTCCTCTATGAGGGCCTCGTTCCACTGGTTGAGTTCCGTGAGCTTTTCTTCCACTGACTTGGACTTGCAGCTTACTGCGCAAACTGCCACTATACCGGCAATTACAAATAACTTTTTCATATTCACTATATTTTCAAGGTACAAATATAATAAAAAAAGCGACCGGGACAACCCCGGCCGCTTCCTTAAGGAGCAAAGTGTCTTAGCGACGTTCTCCGCGTCCGCCTTCGCGGCGACCACCACGGCCGCCACGGCCTCCGCGCTCACCGCGGGCACCCTCACGGCGACCTGCGCCGGGAGTTGCTGCGTTGGCTGCGAAGCCAGCGTTAGGGGAGAGGTCCTGCTTGCCGTATTTCTCGCCATTGCAGATCCACACCTTGATACCCATGGTACCCATCTGGGTGTGAGCAACTGCAAGTGCGTAGTCGATGTCGGCGCGGAAGGTGTGGAGCGGGGTCCTGCCTTCCTTGAACATCTCTGAGCGGGCGATTTCGGCGCCGCCTACACGGCCGCTGATCTGAACCTTGATGCCTTCGGCACCAACGCGCATTGCGGTGGCGATAGCCATCTTGATGGCGCGACGGTAGCTTACACGGCCTTCGATCTGGCGGGCGATGCTGTCGGATACGATGGTGGCGTCTACCTCAGGGCGCTTTACCTCGAAGATGTTGATCTGAACATCC
>JAFVDC010000004.1 GCA_017478685.1 Bacteroidales bacterium
CACGCTACCCTCAGATGGCGTTTTTTGCCGATCCATCCCACATGGCCGGAGACAGGAAGTACCTCCAGGAGCTCTCCCAAAGGGCCATGGACCTTGGGCTTGACGGCCTGATGGTGGAAAGCCACTGCAACCCTGCCGAAGCCCTCTCCGACGCCAAGCAGCAGCTTACCCCGAAGGACCTCCAGAACCTTCTGGAGAGCCTTGTGATAAGGGAAAACACCTCCGACAACACCGCTTACAAGGACGGGATAGAGGCCCTTCGCGCCCGCATAGACGTAATTGACGACAAACTTCTGGAACTTCTCAGCGAAAGGAGTGGCGTCTCCAAGGCAATCGGCCGCTACAAGAAGGAGCACAACGTGGCCATCCTCCAGGCCGGCAGGTGGGAGCATATTCTGGCCGACATGATACGCCGCGGTGCGGAGCTTGGCATCTCAGAGGCCGCCATCACGGCCATCATGACCGCCATCCACGACGAATCCGTACGCGTTCAGAACGACGTTTTGGAATCACAAAAATAATCCCTACCTTTGCAGCCCCGGAGGACGGATTTATGATAACTTGCAACCTCCGCGCAGTCAAAAAATGCTAAAGAATTACCTCTTCACGTCGGAGAGCGTGTCGGAAGGACACCCCGACAAAGTGGCGGACCAGATATCTGACGCCATCCTTGATCAGTTTTTAATGCAGGACCCGGAGGCCAAGGTGGCCTGCGAGACCTTCTGTTCCACCGGCATGGTGGTGGTAATGGGTGAAGTCAAGGCCGAAGCCTACGTAGACATCCAGACCACCGTCCGCAATACCATCCGCCGCATAGGCTACACCAAGGCCGAATACATGTTCGACGCCTCAAGCTGCGGCGTCCTCAGCGCCCTCCACGAGCAAAGCCCGGACATCAACCGCGGCGTGGAAAGAAAGCACGGCGAAGACCAGGGCGCCGGAGACCAGGGCATGATGTTCGGCTATGCCTGCCGTGACACGGAGGACTACATGCCCCTGCCCCTGTACCTCAGCCACAAGATCCTTGAAATCCTGGCCGATATCCGTCACAATGAGCCCGGGCTCATGCCTTACCTGAGGCCTGACGCCAAGAGCCAGTTCACCATTGAGTACGACGGCGAAACCCATGAGCCCGTGAAGGTTCACACCATTGTCCTCAGTACCCAGCACGATGAATTCGTGCCGGAATCCCTTGGCCGAATGACCTACGAGGAAGCCGTGAAGCAGTACGGCAACACAAAGGTGGACGCCGCCATGCAGGCAAAGATCAGGGAGGACGTTGAAAATATCCTCATTCCCGCCTCAAGAAGGCCCTTTCCAAGGAAACCGCAGCCCTAATCCACGATTTCATCCTCCACGTGAACCCCACCGGGAAGTTCGTGATAGGCGGTCCTCACGGAGACACCGGTCTTACCGGCCGAAAGATTATCGTGGACACCT
Organism: Bacteroidales bacterium; assembly: GCA_017478685.1. The sequence continues at coordinate 1,441 of JAFVDC010000004.1, forward strand.
ACGGCGGCAAGGGCGCGCACGGCGGCGGAGCCTTCTCCGGAAAAGACCCTTCCAAGGTAGACCGCAGCGCGGCGTATGCAGCCCGTTACATCGCAAAGAACCTGGTTGCCGCAGGCGTAGCATCCGAATGCCTTGTCCAGCTTGCCTATGCAATTGGCGTGGCAAAGCCCGTGAGCGTTTACGTAGACACTTACGGAACCGCCGCCAAAGGCCTCTCAGATGGCGAAATCGCCGCCAAGGTCCAGGAAATCTTCGACCTCCGGCCGGCATCCATCATTAGGAAATTCCAGCTCAAGAACCCCATCTACGCCCCTACGGCCGCCTATGGCCATATGGGCCGAAAGCCCTACAAAAAGACCGTGAAGGTCCAGGGCAAGGAAAAGATTGTACAGTTTTTCGGCTGGGAATTGCTTGACAGCATACCTCAGGTAAAAAAAGCCTTTGGACTTTAGATTCTTCGCTCCGCCTGGAATGACATATTCCGGGCGGATTTTTTTGTTAGATTCATAAAAAGGTAGTATCTTCGCACCGGATTTTTGGTTGAAGGAACAAAGACTACTCAGTTAGTATCAATATTTATTCTTATCAAAACCTTATGAGAAAAGCTTTAAAAAGCATTCTGCTCGCTTTCACTACGTTGATTGCGGGCACTGTCGCCTATGCTCAGGTCACTACATCGGCCCTCTCCGGCCGCGTGGTGGACCAGAAAGGCGAACCAGTCGTAGGTGCAGCCGTGCTGGCTCAGCATGAGCCCTCCGGCACCATCTATGGCGCTGTTACCAACGCTGAAGGTCGCTACTCCATCCAGGGTATGCGTACCGGCGGTCCTTACAAGGTAGACTTCAGCTGCCTGGGTTACACCGATGCCACTTACACCGGCGTCATCCTCCAGCTGGCCGAAACCTATTCCCTGAATGCAAAGATTGCAGAAAGCACAGAGATGCTTGAAGGTACTGTGGTCGTTGCTTCTCCCACTTCAAAGTTTGCCGCCCAGGAGCGTACAGGTGCTGTCACCAACATCTCCAACGACCAAATCCTGAGCCTTCCCACCGTCAACCGTAACATCACGGACGTTACCCGCCTTTCTCCTTACGGCGGCAACGGCATGAGCTTCGCAGGTTCCGACGGCCGTACCGCCAACTTCACCGTTGACGGCGCAAACTTCAACAACAACTTCGGCCTTTCCGACAACCTCCCCGGCGGCGGCAACCCTATCTCAATTGACGCCATCGAGGAACTCCAGGTTGTCATCAGCCCCTACGATGTCCGCCAGACCAACTTCATCGGCGGTGGCGTAAACGCCATCAC
>JAFVDC010000049.1 GCA_017478685.1 Bacteroidales bacterium
ATCAACGATCCCGGCGACACCGAATTCCTCCCGGAGGAACTTGTGGACAAGTGGGATTTCATGGACCGCAACGACGCCATCTTCGGCAAGTACTTTGTTGAGGATGCAGGAGACAGCGCCCGCTACGAGCTCGGCGACATTATAAGCGCCCGTGACCTCCGCTCAGAGAACTCTTCTCTGGAGCGTCAGGGAGCAAAGCTTATCGCCGCCCGTCCGGCCCGTCCCGCCACGGCCTCCCAGGTGCTGCAGGGTATCACCCGCGCCGCCCTCAAGACCGGCTCCTTCATCAGCGCCGCTTCCTTCCAGGAAACCACCAAGGTTCTCTCCGAGGCCGCCATCCGCGCCCGCGTGGATAACCTTGAGGGCCTGAAGGAGAACGTCATCTGCGGCCACCTGATTCCCGCCGGTACCGGCCTCAGCCGCTACCAGGACATCATGGTTGGCTCCAAGACAGAGACCATGGCCGCCCTGGCCGAGCTCTAGTTTTGTCATTCCCGAGGAAATCGGGAATCTTACCATGCCCGGCTTCGGCCGGGCTTTTTTTGTCTGTTTTTGTTTAAAAATACGTATCTTTGTAAGTTATGAGACCATTATACCTTACAAATACGCTAAGCCGCACCAAGGAACTCTTCAAGCCCATCCATGAAGGTCATGTGGGCATGTACGTGTGCGGCCCCACCGTTTACGGAGACGCCCATCTGGGCCATGCGCGCCCCGGTGTCACCTACGACGTCCTTTTCCGCCTCCTGAAGGCCCTTGGCTATAAGGTTCGTTATGTCCGCAACATCACGGACGTAGGCCATCTGGAGCACGACGCCGACGAAGGCGAGGACAAGATAGCAAAGAAGGCCCGCCTGGAGCAACTGGAGCCCATGGAAGTGGTCCAGTACTACACAGAGCGCTACCACGAGGCCATGCGTCTCCTTGGCTGCCAGTCCCCATCCATCGAGCCCCGCGCCTCCGGTCATATCATTGAGCAGATAGAGACCATCAAGAAAATCCTTGCCGCCGGGTATGCCTATGAAAGCAACGGCAGCATCTACTTCGATGTCCAGAAATACAACCGTGACCACAATTACGGCATCCTTTCCGGCCGCACCCTGGAGGCAACCCTGGAAGGCACCCGCAGCCTTGACGGCCAGAGCGACAAACGTGCTCCTTATGACTTTGCACTCTGGAAAAAGGCAGAGCCCGAGCATATCATGCGCTGGCCCAGCCCCTGGGGCGACGGTTTCCCCGGCTGGCACCTTGAGTGCTCCGTGATGGGTGAGAAATACCTTGGATATGAGTTTGATATCCACGGCGGCGGAATGGACCTTATGTTCCCTCACCATGAGTGCGAAATTGCCCAGAATGTGGCTTCCCGCGGCACCCGCGGCGTTCACTACTGGGTCCACAACAACATGATCACCATCAACGGCCAGAAGATGGGAAAGAGCCTTGGAAACTTCATCACGCTGCCTCAGCTCTTTGCAGGGGAGCATGAAAAGCTTACGCAGGCCTACACCCCCATGACCGTGAGGTTCTTCATCCTTCAGGCCCATTATCGTAGCACCCTTGACTTCTCCAACGAGGCCCTCCAGGCCGCGGAAAAAGGCTACAAGAG
>JAFVDC010000050.1 GCA_017478685.1 Bacteroidales bacterium
GCGTGCCTTCCTGCAGCGCAACAGCGACCGTCAGTGGGAAGACCGCTGGTACAAGGACGGAGAGCTCCGCAGCGTAAACCGTGACGTAGACGCCTTCGTAAGCGCCAACAAGAGCGGTGTTTCCCCCGTTTACCAGAGCGGCAGCAACTTCTTCGCAGCCCGCATCATGGAAACCGGCAATGTTCCGGATTCAGTGTATGTGCGCCACATCATGTTCCAGGGTGCAAATGCCCGCCACCTGGCCGACAGCCTCCTGCCCCTTGTGAAGGGGAGTAATTTTGCCACCATGGCCACCCTCTATTCCGCCGACAAAGGCAATGCCTATGACGGAGAGCAGGGCAACCTCGGCTGGATGACCCAGAACGCCGTAATCCCCGGCTTCGAGCCCGTCCTTACCGCCGCTATCGGCAAGCCCATGATCGTGAACACCCAGTATGGCGTGCACATCGTTGAGGCCGTGAAGGCTACAAAGCCCGTTGCCAAGAAGAAGGTAGCCATCTTTGAGAAGGCCACCCTTCCCAGCAAGGAAACTTACTCCGCCATCTACAACAAGGCAAACGTCCTTGCAGTGCGCGCCGCCGGCAAGTACAGCGCTTACAAAGCCGCCTGCGACTCTACCGGCACTTATTCCCGCAGCCTCACAATCAACGAAGGTACAGATACTTACGGTTCCATCAGCCGTGCAAAGGAAGTAACCCGCTGGGCATTTGACAACAAGCCCGGAAAAGCTTCCGGCATCATCACCGTAGACAACAACTACTTCTTTGTTGTAGGTATCAAGGACGCTCACAAGGATGGCTACGCTTCAGTCGCAGAGGTTTCTGAGCCCATCCGCACAGAGCTTTACCGTGAGAAATGCTCTGAGAAACGCGCCCAGGAGGTTGCCCAGAAGATTGCAGGCCTTACCTCCCTCGATGCCATCGCAGAGGTTCTCGGCACCACTGTTTCCACCCTTTCGGATGTTACCTTCTCCACCAATTCGGCCCCTACCACAGAGCCCGCTTTCGTGGGTGCAGTTGCATCGGCCAAGGAAGGTGAGATCACCGGCCCCGTTGCCGGAATCATGGGAACCTATGTGCTTCAGGTAAACGGCCGCGAAACCGCTTCCTTCTTCACCGAAGAAGATGCCAAGGCCGCCCAGTCACGCATGGAGAGCTATCACGGTCAGATGCTTCTCCCTCTCATGACCCAGAAGGACGTAGAAGACAACCGCGCAAGATTTTATTAGTAGAAGTCTATGTCACTTAAATGTGGAATAGTAGGCTTGCCCAATGTGGGCAAGTCTACTCTTTTTAACTGTGTAAGCTCGTCCAAGGCCCAGAGTGCCAACTATCCGTTCTGCACAATAGAGCCCAATGTAGGCTCTACAAACGTGCCGGACAAGCGCCTGGAGGTGCTTACGGAGATATGCCAGCCCAAGCGTACCATCCCCGCAACCGTGGAGATCGTAGACATTGCGGGCCTTGTAAAGGGCGCTTCAAAGGGAGAAGGGCTTGGCAACCAGTTCCTTGCCAACATCCGCGAAACAGATGCCATCCTCCATGTGCTGCGTTGCTTCGACGACGGTAATATCACGCACGTGGACGGCTCCGTAGACCCTGTCCGTGACAAGGAGATTGTAGACACAGAGCTCCAGATCAAAGACCTTGAGACGGTGGAAAACCGTATCAAGAAGGTGGAGAAAATGGCCACTACAGGCGGGGACAAAGAGGCTAAAAAGCTTCTTGGACTGCTCCTTAGGTATCGTGAGGCTCTTCTTAAAGGCCTTTCCTGCCGCACCGTTGCGTTGGAAAACGCAGAAGAGGAGCAGATGTCCCACGACCTCTTCCTCATCACCAACAAGCCCGTAATGTACGTGTGCAACGTAGACGAGGCTTCGGCCGCAACCGGCAACGCCTATGTAGATGCCGTACGCGCCGCAGTGGCCTCCGAGAACGCGGAGGTTCTGGTGATAGCCGCCAAAACCGAGGCCGAAATTGCCGAAATCGAGGAGTACGAAGACCGCCAGATGTTCCTGGAAGAGCTTGGCCTGGAGGAATCCGGCGTGGTGCGCCTTATCCAGGGTGCATATAAACTTCTGGGTCTCAGGACTTTCTTCACCGCCGGCGCAGATGAATGCCGCGCCTGGACCATCAAGGCCGGAGACAAGGCACCCCGCGCCGCCGGAGTCATCCACACAGACTTTGAACGCGGTTTCATTCGTGCCGAAGTAATTAAGTACGAAGACTTTGTGCAGTATCGCACGGAAGCCGCCGTACGTGCCGCCGGCCGCATGGGTATCGAGGGTAAGGACTATGTTGTCCAGGACGGCGACATAATGCACTTCCTCTTCAACGTCTAGTCTTCAGCCATATAGGGCAGTGATCTGAGACTCCTCCCAGGTATCTGGGGCCGGAATACGTCCGGAGCGGTTTTGTTCCTGCGGCGCCTTTGTCTGCCGCCTGCAGAAAGGGGATATAAATGATATCCATTTCGGCCTGGAGCAGTGAGTCCGAGACAAAGAACATATCTATAAGTTCCCATTTTCCCCCGAACTTAATTGTACCTTCACCCCTTCTGTGGAACACTTCCGCTTTATTCCACAGGAGGGGTTCAAGTTTGCGATAGACCGGATTTGCGGGAGTGTCGTTGAAATCGCCCATTGCTATAATGTGCTGGATTCCAAGCGTTTTTATGGAGTCGGCCAGCTGTTTTAAACGTTCCACGGCTCTTTCCCGCCTGGGTTCAGAGATGGTGGTTCCTCCAAACTTTGACGGGTGGTGATTTACCATAATGGCAATGGAGTCTCCGCCCGGGCCTATAAACGTTGCCAGCAGGATGTCTCTTGTGAGCATTACGGTGGAATCGGCCTCAAAAATGTGGCAGGGCTTGGCGCTGAGTAGTTTCAGGCGGCTTTTCCTGTAAAGCAGACCTACGTCTATCCCGCGGCGGTCCGGGGATTCAAAGTGGACCACGCCGTAGTCAAGTTTCCTCAGTGCCGTTGCCTGAAGGAGTCTCCGGAGCGTAAAGGCGTTTTCTACTTCGGCCACGCCAACGGCATCCGGCAGCGCCCCTTTTTTGGCCGAAGCCCATAGGATGCCCTTAGCTATGGCGTTGCACTTTGTGTAGAAACGCTTTTTGGTCCAGTGGCGGGCGCCACGGGAAGAGAATTCGGCATCGGAGACGCTTGTGGAGTCGTTTCTATAGTCAAAGAAGTTCTCCAGGTTCCAGAACATTACGTTCAGGGAATCTGCCTGGCAGGCCAGAAGGGATAGTGCTATAAATAATGTTTTCATGGTGCGAAGGTAAGAAAGGATAAGGAATCCGGTGCAAGTTAAGTAATTAACATTGAGGCGTTTGCGGGATTGTCTACCAGAACAATTTCTAGTAGAAGTTTCTGTAAATGGCTATGTATGAGAAACTTGACCTGCACCAACGGGGGAGAAATATAGTGGGGGTGGGATAAGACGGAAAAAATGACTATATTTGTATGATTCATACAAGCACTAAAACTTAAAAAAGCAATATGAAATCCAGAATTCTTCAAAAGTACAAGGAACTCTTCGGAGAAGAGGCTCCGGTTTATGCATCTGCAGGCCGAATCAACCTTATTGGCGAACACACGGACTACAATGGCGGTTATGTGTTCCCCGGCGCCATCAACTTCGGCATCATGGCCGCAATCAAGCCCAATGGTACGGACAAGGTGAACGTCTTTTCACTTGACTTCAACGAAATGTCAAGTTTCGGCCTCAAGGAAGAGGACAAGCCCGCACAGGCATGGGCATGCTATGTCTTTGGCGTGTGCCGTGAAACCCTCAAGCGCGGCGGCAAGGTGGAAGGCTTCAACGCCGTGTTTGCCGGAGACGTTCCGCTTGGCGCCGGCCTCAGCTCCTCCGCTGCCCTTGAGAGCACCTTCGCATATGCCCTCAACGATATCTGGGACAACAAGATAGAGAAGTTTGAACTTGCAAAGATAGGCCAGAGCACAGAGCACAACTACTGCGGTGTAAAGTGCGGCATCATGGACCAGTTCGCTTCAATTTTCGGCAAGGAAGGCGCCCTTATCCGCCTCAACTGCAAAACCGGAGAATACAAGTACTTCCCCTTCCATCCCAAGGGCTACAAGCTGGTTCTCATCGACTCCTGCGTAAAGCACGAGCTTGCTTGGTGCGCCTACAACAAGCGCCGCGAATCCTGCGAGAAGGCTGCCGCGGAAATCAAGAAACTGCACCCGGAGGTAGACTTCCTCTCAGATGCCAAGCGCCTGTGGCTGGACGAGGTCCGCGACAAGATTTCCCAGGAAGACTTCCTCAGGGCCGAATATGTCATTGGAGAGGTCCAGAGGGTGCTGGATGTCTGCGACGCCCTTGAAAGGGATGATTATGAGACAGTTGGTGAGATGATGTACCAGACTCACTTCGGCCTCAGCAAGCTCTACGAGGTTTCCTGCGAAGAACTTGACTTCCTCAACAAGCTTGCCCGCAAGATGGATGTCACAGGTTCCCGCGTAATGGGCGGCGGCTTCGGCGGCTGCACCATCAACCTTGTGAAGGAAGAACTCTACGACGCCTTCATAAAGGCTGCCACAGAGCAGTTTACGGCTAAATTCGGCCACGCTCCCAAGATTTACAACGTAGTTATTTCAGATGGCGCTCGCAAGCTGCAGTAACTGCTCAAAAACTACGGAGGTATCCGTACCCCGCAGCATCAATACCGCCCTTGATCCGGAGCTCAAAAACCGGGTCAAGGACGGTTCCTTGTTTATCTGGGAGTGCCCTTATTGCGGAAGGCGCAATGTTGCCGTATCCGAAACCCTTTACCACGACCCTTCGGCCAAGCTCATGCTGTGGCTCCTTCCGGGCTCCGGGGAGCCTTCCGCCGAGGCTCAGGCGGCCGTAAAAGGCCTTGACGGCTATACTCTCCGCGTAGTCCGCGAAGTAGGGGAGCTCATAGAGAAGATAAACATAGCCGATGCCGGCCTTGAAGACACCATCATTGAAATGGTGAAGTGGGTGACCAGGCGGGAGCTTTCGGCCAAAAATCCCGCAGCAGCAGACGCTTCTCTCAAGTTCCTTCGCATAGAGGGTGCAGACCACGACCTTGTGTTCGCCTTCCCGCTGGAGGGCAACATGCAGGTTGTGAACGTTGGCTTCAATGTTTATGAAGACGCCCGCGGAATAATTGCCAGAAACCCTTCCGTAAAGCCTTCAGAGGGCTTTTCAAGGGTTAATTCAGAATGGCTTGAAAGATTTTTTCGGTAGGGCAGTCCTTTAGGAGCACCCTCTTTTCGGCATCCAGAAGATACACGGACGGCACTGCACGCACATTGTAGAGTTTGTCCGAGCGTATTACAAAACCGGGATCGTATCCGTTTATCCAGCTCTTGGGATAAGAGCTGGATTTTGATTTCCAGAGCTCAATGTCTTCATCTATGTAGATGTCCACCACTTTCAGGTGGCCGGCGTCTATGAGAGAGCTCAGTTCCGGCACGCTCTCAAGGGTTTCGGTGATTTCGCGGCAGGCCTGGCAGTCCGGGTTGCCGAAGATGAGAAGGAGGAGTTCGGCCTTGATGGAGTGCAGCGTGCGGCGTTTCCCGGCGGGATCTATGAAGGTGAAGTCGGTTGCCACCGTGCCTGTCTGGTTGAGGGCGCAGTTCCTGGCGTCCCAGGCATACCGTGCGCGGAAATCCTGGTCGATCAGCGTGCATTCGGCAAGGCTTTTCACAAAGGGCAGATAAAGGTCCTCACTGCGCACCGGAGAGTTGGGGTCGTAGAGGTAGCGTGTTGTAAGGGCTGCCATTTCAGGTAACATGTTGCTTTCCGGGAAAGCCAGCTGGAAGGCCTCCAGCTTGTTGTACCAGGCTGCTACAGCGCTTTGTCCGGTTACAAGCGGCACTTCCTGAAGGAGGGTTGCGAAAACTCCCATCTGGGATTCGGCATCCTCAAGTTTGACGCCGTTTACGGTGGTGGAATCTGAGGCATAGAGGTGTCCGGTATCCGTGAACTTGTCCCAGAAATGGCTCACAATCCAAGCCATTCTCTCCGAAGGGTCGGTGATCATTGCCGGCACTTCCACTTTAGGGAAATCCCGTGTAGAGGGGGCCGAAGGGGCCTTTCGGCCTTGGCCGTTCCCGCATCCGGCAAGCATGATTACCGCCAAAATACCATAAACAATCCTTTTCATAAGGCAAAATTAAGTAAAATAACCTATTTTTGTGCTATGAGACGGAAACTTATCATACTTGTCGCACTGCTTCTTTGTGCATTTTCTCCCCTTAAAGCCCAGTTTGTCCTTACCGGCGACGACCCCGGCTACCTTAGATGGTATTCCATAGACACACCTTATTATAAGATAATTTACCCTGAAGGGGCCGATTCCCTTGCCGTCAATTACGGCCTCCTGCTGGAGAAATTCCGCCCTTCGATAGGCCTCAGCCTTGGTTTTACTCCCGGAGAAGGCCAGCTCCGGATGCCAGTGGTGCTGCATACGCACAATCCCGTCTCAAACGGCTCCGTCGCCTGGGCGCCAAGGAGAATGGACCTTTTCACCCTTCCGGAGGCCTATGGCTCGGACCCCATGCCCTGGGATGTCCAGCTTGCGGCTCACGAACCCCGCCATCAGGCCCAGCTGGAACTTGACCGCCATGGATTCGGCCGGTTTTTCTCCTATCTGGTGGGCCAGGTTTGGGATCCGGCGCTATTCCAGCTTTATTTGTCCCGCTGCCTTGCCGAAGGCGATGCCGTTACCGTAGAAACCGGCCTTACAAAGGGCTCCAGGGCGCGTACGGCGGATTTCCTCAACTACTATCAGGTTTCCCTGGATGCCGGGCAGTACCGCAACTGGTACCGCTGGCGCTACGGCTCTTACAAGTACTACACACCGGACCTCTACAAGCTGGGATATATTACCGTTGCCGGCTCGCGTGCCCTGTACCACGACCCCTTGATTCTTTCCAACGCCCTTCAGAAGAGCTACAACAACCCTTTTATCCTGAATACTCTCAATCTAAGGAAGGTCGTTCAGGACAGGAGCGGGCTTAAGTTCAAGAAGGCTTTCCCCCAGATTCTTGACAGCTTCAATGATGTCTGGAAGGCCTCTGCCGCAGAGCGCGCTCCGTTTACGGAGGCCCTGCAGGTTTCGGCCACGGAGCCGTTTCCGGTCAATTACAGCACCCCTACGGAACTCGGGGGGCGCATCTATCTGCTCCGGTCCGGCTATCTGAGGGCAACTGAGCTTGGAGAGTGGGTTCAAGGGAAATTCGTGCCCATAAGGCCTTTCGCTTCCCATACATCGTCCCTGTTCTCAGACTCCGTAAACGGCAGGTTGTATTGGTCAGAAACCGTTTATCACCCCCGCTGGTCGCTGGACGGAAAGTCAATAATACGGTACTATACTCCTGCTACGGGAAAAGTTACTGACCTTACCTCCGAGGGCAGGCTTTACAATCCCCAGCCATCCCCGGACGGGACCAGGGTTGCCGTTGTGGAGTATCCTCTTAACGGCGGCTCTTCCGTCGAGGTCCTGAGCGCCCAGGACGGGCGCGTCCTCAGGCGCATAATAGCTCCGGACGGCGTCCAGGCCGCAGAGCTTGCGTGGATAGGGGAAACCATTTATGTATCAGGCATTTCCGAAGGTGGATATGGTATTTACAAGATAAGCCCGGACGGCTCCTGGAGCATAGAGCTCCAGCCTTCCATCCAGAAACTCGTAAACTTGGACTCCGACGGCAGTAACCTTCTCTGGGTGTCGGACCTTGATGGCGCAAACGCCCTTTACAGCTATTCGCCGGTGTCCGGGGAACTCCTTCAGCTTAGTTCCACGCGCTTCGGCTCCACGGATTTCTGTTTTGCCGAAGACGGCATCTACAGCGTGTCCCAGACTCTTGGCGGCCAGATGCTTTTCAAAACGCCCCTTGACGGTCTCCAGGCTCGCAAGGCCGATTTCTCCAAGGAGCATGTGTACCCCATAGAAGACAGGATTACCGCCCAGGAACAGTCCTTCAAGAAGGCCGTTCCCGCAGAAATCCCTGTTTCGGCCCCTAAGAGATACGGTAAGTTTGCGCACCTTATGCGCTTCCACTCATGGGCCCCCATTTATTTTGACTACGACGACGTCTCGTCCCAGTCCATGGACTTCTCCTACGAATCCGTGGCACCGGGCCTTACGGGGTATTTCCAGAATACTCTTGGGACTATGTCCGGAATGATAGGCGCGGCCTTTGCCCCGGACCCGTCAGAGACTGCCATATGGCGTCCGTCGCTTCATGCAAAGTTCAAATACACAGGGCTTTATCCGGTAATTGAAGGTACTTTCGGCTTTGGAGAATCCATGGCAAGCCTTGCCGTGAAGGCAAAAATAAGGGACGGAGAAGATGTCTCCTATGGCCTTGTTTCCGGATCCTGGGACAAACTCCAGGTTCATGGAACGCTGAGGGTGTATGTTCCACTGGCGTTTGCTAAAGGTGGAATCTCTTACGGCTTTGTTCCGCAGCTCAGGTACGGCATCTCCAACAGCCGCTTCGACAACGCCATGCGCGGGCTTACCATAACGGAGAAAGACCAGGAAACCGGAAAGATCCTGAAATACGAGTGGGACAAAGGCCACACGCCGGATTATACGCTCATGCAGAGGCTAAGCGTTTCGGCAAGGGGCTACATAATGCGGCCAAAGGCCCATTCACAGGTTTATCCCCGCTGGGGTGCCGGCCTGGAAGCCGGGTTCTCCATGCGCCCCACAATGCACAAGACCTTCATTCCAAGCGCCTATGTCTATGCCTACGGATACCTGCCCGGCTTTTGGCGCACTCAGGGCCTGAGGCTCACCGGTACTTACCAGCAGGGCATCCCGATGTCGAAGGAAGACTTCCAGGTTGGGGAGATTACGGCAAACACCCTTCCCGCAGGCTTTTCTTCGGCGGCGCAGAGCACATTGGGAAGCCTTTATCCTTGGCAGCTCAATGTTTCGGCCAGTTATGCCATTCCGGTGTTTGTGGGCGACATAGCCCTGCCTCCGGTGCTCTATATACGCAATTTCCTGCTTCTCCCTAAGGCCGACTTCACTCTCCTTCCCGGAAACGACAACCTTTGGAGCGTCGGGGCGGACATAACGGCCGAACTCGGCAAGTTCATAGTGCCCTTCGACTGTTCCATGGGCGTTTCTGTATCCTACCTTGGCGGAAGCGCATACAACGCCATCGGCCAGGACAGCCGATGGTCTGTAGGAATGATCATGAGTTACGACTTTTAGTCGAAAGCCCAGATAATGGCCTCTTCCAGTACTTCTCCCGGCCTTAAAACGGTTGAGGGGAAGGCCGGCTGGTTGGGAGAATCCGGGCAGTGCTGGCACTCTATGGCCACGGCGTCGTAGTCGTGGTATTCCTTACCGTCACGGCTCTTGGGGCAGCCATTGAGCCAGTTTCCGGTGTAGACCTGCACGGCGGGCTGGGTGGTGAGAACCTCCAGATGGCGGCCGCTCTTTGCTCCCCAGAGCTCTGCGGCGGTGGTAAGCTGGCCGGGCATTGCGCCGTCTATGAGATAGCAGTTGTCATAGCCCTTGCCATATTTGAGGGCGGGGAAATCGGCCTCTATATCCTGGCCGATTCTCTTGGCCTCCACAAAGTCCATGGGGGTGCCTGCAACGTCCTCCGCTGCGCCCGTAGGGATAAGGGTTTCGTCGGTAGGAAGCCACTGGGAGGCATTCAGTTCCAGTTTGTGGTCCAGCACTGAGCCTTCTCCGTCCAGGTTGAAATAGACGTGGTTGGTGAGGTTTACCACCGTAGGTTTGTCGGTTTCGGCGGTGAGGACCAGTTTCAAGGAGTTGTCTTCGCCCCAGGTGTAATGGGCCACCACCTTGAGGTTGCCGGGGAAACCGGCCTCTCCGTCTTCGGAGTAGTACATGAACTCTACGGCGTTGTCCACTACGCGGCTTTCCCAAACCTGGTTCTGGAAGCCCTTAGGGCCGCCGTGAAGGTGGTTGGGGCCGTTGTTTATGGGAAGGCTGTACTCCACGCCGTCAAGCGTGAATTTGCCCTTTGCAATGCGGTTGGCATAGCGTCCGGGAATCTTTCCGGCGCAGGGGCCGTCGGCCATGTAATCCATTGCATTGGCGTATCCAAGGACCACCTCTCCAAGTTTGCCGGACTTGTCCGGGACCATTATGGATGTGATAGCCGCGCCAAGGCTTGATAGCTGTACAGATGCCCCAGATGCGTTTTTCAGGGTATAACGGTAGATTTCCTTGCCGTCAGGGGTTTTGCCCCAAAGTTCTTTAGTGATATTCATTTTCTTGTGGTAAACTGCAAATTCAAACTTGAAGCCGGTTTCGGGGTCTGTGTTGGTTTCAGAGACACTTTCCCTCTCCCATACATCCGGGCTTATGACCGGGAAAAAGACATCGGCGTCCTTCACCTCCGTGTGCACGTGGGTGATGTAGAGAAGGTCCATTTCCGGCATGGCCATCTTATATACTGAGGCGCCGCCAATGATGAAGCACTTGTCCTTGCCGGTGAGTTCGGCCTCCCTGTAGGCTTCCTCAAAGGAATACACGCAAGTGACCTCAGGAATAGGGTCTCCGCCAAGGTTCAGGACAATGTTCTTGCGCCCCGGAAGAGGACGGCCGATGGAGAAGTATGTACTCCTGCCCATGATGACAGGGTAGCCCCTGGTGGTGTTTTTGAAGTACTGGAGGTCTTCCGAGATATGCCAGGGAAGCTGGTTTTTCACACCAATGCCATAGTTGTCCGCTATGGCTACAATCAGACATTTTTTCATACTATACAGCTACGGGTGCTTTAATTGCCGGCCAGGGGTCGTAACCCTCCAGGGTGAAGTCCTCATACTTGAAGTCAAAGATGGACTTTACCTCCGGATTCAGTTTCATCTTGGGAAGCGGACGGGGCTCGCGGGAGAGCTGGAGCGCCACCTGCTCAAAGTGATTCTTGTAGATGTGGGTGTCTCCGGTTGTGTGGATGAACTCTCCGGGCTCAAGGCCGCAGACCTGCGCGATCATCATGGTAAGGAGAGCATAGGATGCTATGTTGAAGGGCACTCCCAGGAAGACGTCCGCGCTTCTTTGGTACAGTTGGCAGGAGAGTTTTCCGTTTGCCACATAGAACTGGAACAGGCAGTGGCACGGAGGAAGGGCCATTTGGTCCACTTCTGCTGGATTCCAGGCGGTTACCAGCATTCTGCGGGAGTTTGGATTTTGTTGTATCAGGTTGATTACCCCCGATAATTGGTCGATTGCCTTGCCGTTGGGGCAAGCCCACGAGCGCCATTGGTGGCCATAAACAGGTCCCAAATTCCCTTGTTCGTCTGCCCACTCGTCCCATATGGTAACGCCGTTCTCCCGTAAATAGTTTATGTTGGTGTCTCCGGAGATGAACCACAGGAGTTCATGGATGATAGACTTCAGGTGAACCTTCTTGGTGGTGAGAAGCGGGAAGCCGTCCTGAAGGTTGAAGCGCATCTGGTACCCGAAAACGCTTTGCGTTCCGGTGCCGGTGCGGTCTTCCTTCATGACGCCGTTTTGCCTTATGTGGCGAAGTAAATCCAGATACTGTTGCATAGGATACAAATTTACGAAATAATTCAATATATTTGCAATCGGTTATGAGTAGTCGTGAACAATTTACCGGAAGGATATCCGTTGTGCTTGCCATGGCAGGATCGGCCATAGGCCTTGGCAATATCTGGAGATTTCCCTATCTGGCGGGCCAAAACGGAGGCGCCGCTTTTATCATCGTGTACATTATTTCCTGCGCGCTGCTTGCCGTGCCGGTGTTCCTTTCAGAATGCGTCATAGGCCGAAGAAGCGGTCGCGGCACCTTTGGCGCAATGAGAATGCTTGCGCCGGGAAGCAACCTCAGGTGGGCCGGAATGATCACCGTAATCACGCCGGTGTTTCTGCTCAGTTACTATAGCGTAGTGGGCGGCTGGTCTGTAGACTACCTCCTAAAGTCCCTCGCGCTTAGATTTACCCACGACACAACAGGGATCTTCGAGTCCCTTCTGGCGTCTCCATGGGAAAAGGTGTTCATGCACACGACCTTTATGGTAGTGACCGCCATCGTCATTCTTCTTGGCGTCAAAAAAGGAATCGAGCGCTTCACCCGTGCCACCATGCCCACGCTGTTTGTCATCATTATATTGATAGTGGTGTTCGGCCTTACCCTTCCCGGGGCCGAAAAAGGCGTAGAGTACCTTGTAAAGCCGGATTTTTCTAAACTTACGCCATCCGTAATTGCTTCGGCGATGGGGCAGGCCTTTTTCTCGATGTCCCTGGGAGTGGGCACAATCCTGACATACGCCTCTTACGTTCCAAAGGAGGAAAACCTGATGTTGTCGGCCGGCGGAACCGCCATCGCAGACCTTCTGTTTGCCATTTTGGCGGGCTTTGCGGTAATGCCGGCGGTGTTTGCGGCAGGCATCGAGCCCGGACAAGGCCCCGGCCTCATCTTCGACACCCTCCCCTACATCTTCTCGCAGATGACCCCGTGGGTTGGCGCCGTCGTTTCCATCCTCTTTTTCCTCTCGGTCCTTGTGGCCGCGCTCACATCGTCCATATCCCTTCTGGAGGTTGGCGTAGCGTATCTTGTAGAGGAAAGGGGTGTCTCCAGGACCAAGGCCACAATCGGCCTGGGCACCCTTATCTGGGCCATTGGAGTTGCCTGCACGCTCAGCGGGGGAGTATTTGATTTCTTCGACCACCTTTGCTCAGACTGGCTCATGCCCTTCGGCGGGCTTCTCTTCGCCATGTTCGTGGGCTGGAAAATGAGTAAGGCCGATGTCCGCGATGAGCTCACAAACGGCGGAAAGCGTAACCGCCGCCTGTTTGACGTGACGTACTTCTTAATTCGCTATTTCGCCCCTATCGGCATTCTGGGAGTGTTCCTCACAAATCTCCTGGGCTAGATTCCCAGTTCTTCCTTCATGCCGCGCAGGAGGTCAAAGGCCTGAAGCGGGGTGAGGTTGTTGAGGTCTACGGCCTTGAGGCGGTCTCGGAGGGACTCCAGGAGGGGATCGTCCAGTTGGAACATGGAAAGTTGGATGGAACCGTCGCTTTCTACGCGGCCTTCCTTTACGTTATGGGGCTTCACGGGCGTGAGGGCTCCTATCTTTTCCAGCGCCTGGCTGTTTTCAAGGGCCTTCAGGGTGCGTTCGGCACTTTCCAGAACCTGCTGGGGCATGCCGGCCATACGTGCCACGTGTATGCCGAAGCTATGGGCGGTGCCGCCTTCCCGGAGTTTTCTGAGGAAAATGACCTCCTTGCCCACTTCCTTTACGGCAACGTGGAAGTTCTTCACGCGCGGGAATATACCCTCGAGGTCGTTGAGCTCATGATAATGCGTGGCAAACAGCGTCTTGGCGCCCTTTCCGTATTCATGGATGTACTCCACAATGCCGCGGGCGATGGACATGCCGTCGTAGGTGGATGTTCCGCGGCCGATTTCGTCCAGAAGCACCAAAGATCTGGCGCTGAGGTTGTTAAGTATCATTGCCGTTTCCAGCATTTCCACCATGAAGGTGGATTCTCCGCGGGAAATGTTGTCCGAGGCCCCTACACGGGTGAATATCTTGTCAAAATAGCCTATATGCGCTTCCTTTGCGGGAACGAAGGAGCCGCACTGGGCCATGAGCACTATCAGCGCAGTTTGGCGGAGGAGCGCGCTCTTACCGGCCATGTTGGGACCCGTGAGGATGATTATCTGCTGGCCTTCGGCATCAAGATAGACGTCGTTGGGCACGTATTCCTCCCCGGCGGGCATCAGGGTTTCAATTACGGGATGGCGGCCCTCCTTGATGTCAAGTACCTTGGAATCATTTACTTCCGGGCGGCAGTAGTGCATCTGGACAGCCTGCTCCGCGAACCCGGCCAGCACATCCAGTTTTGCCAGGATGCGGCTGTTTGTCTGGATATCCGGAATGTATTTCTGGATTTGGCCGATAAGCTCCGCGAAAATCCGCTGCTCTATAGCAAGGATCTTGTCTTCGGCGGTAAGGATTTTTTCCTCGTATTCCTTGAGTTCCTCCGTGATATAGCGCTCTGCGTTTACAAGAGTCTGCTTGCGGATCCACTCCGGCGGCACCTGGTCCTTGTAGGCGTTACGCACCTCTATATAATAGCCGAAAACATTGTTGTAGGCTATTTTAAGGGAACTTATGCCGGTTCTTTCGGCCTCCCTCTGCTGCATCTCAAGAAGGTAGTCCTTGCCGCCGGCGCTGAGGCTTCTTAGCTCGTCAAGTTCAGGGTCCACACCCGTGCCGATAACCGGCCCCTTGCCTATCTGGATTGCGGGTTCGGGGTCCATTATGCGCTGGATTTCCTTTACAAGGGCACCGCAGTTTTTCATTCCGCGAAGAAGCTTTGCAAGGGCCTCCGGGCCGTCCGTGAGCCTTTCCCTGATGGGGGCCGAAAGCGCCAGGGCGCGGCCAAGCTGTCTTACTTCACGGGGCATGGCCTTGCCGGAAGCCATTCGGCCAAGGATGCGCTCAATGTCTCCAAGTTTTCCAAGGTCTTCCTGCGTGGCCTCAAGAAGTTCCGGCGCGCCTACAAAGTGTTCCACGATGTCGTAGCGGGCATTAAGCTCCTTGATGTCCATTATGGGCATGGCAAGCCAGGTGCGGAGCATACGGGCGCCCATGGGCGTGGAACATTTATCAAGAGGTTCCACAAGCGGGACCCCGCTGGCTCCGGAGGCGCTCTGGAAAACCTCTAAGTTCCTGAGTGTGAATTTGTCCATCCACACAAACTTGCCCTCATCTATTCGGCCTATGGAACAGATATTCTTAAGACCGGTGTGCTCTGTCTGCTCCAGGTAAACCAAAAGGGCGCCGGCGCTGCAGATGCCAAGCGGATAAGGTTCCACGGCATAGCCCTTGAGGCTGTCTACGCCAAGTTGGCGCTTGAGGCGTTCCACGGCGGCGTCGTACACAAACTCCCATTCATCTATGGATGTGGTGTAATAGTCCCCAAAGCGCTCTTTGAGGCCTTTCTCGTAGCCCCTTTGGACTACAAGTTCCCTAGGTTTCATGGAACCAAGGAGGGTGCCGATATAGTCCAGCGATCCCTGGGCCACCTGGAACTGACCGGTAGAGACGTCCAGGAAGGCGGCGCCACAAAGGTTTTTCTCTATTGTAATGCCGCACAGGAAGTTGTTTTCCTTCACGTCCAGCATGTTTTCCCCGAAGGAAATGCCGGGCGTAACAATTTCCGTGATGCCGCGCTTTACAAGTTTCTTGGCAAATTTAGGGTCCTCAAGTTGGTCGCAGACGGCCACTTTGTAGCCCGCCCGCACCAGTTTTGTAAGGTAGTTCTCCAGGGCGTGGTGCGGAAAACCGGCCATGGCCACGGGGCCCTTCTCTCCGTTGGATTTCTTGGTCTGGACCAGCCCCAGCACCTTTACGGCCGTGATGGCATCGTCCGAGTAACACTCAAAAAAGTCCCCTACACGGTACAGCAGTATTGCCTCGGGGTGCTGTGATTTCACCTCAAAGTAATGCTTGAGCATTGGGGTATCTTCCGCAATCTTTGCCATAGACTACAAAGATACAAAAATTCACAAAAAAGGCGTATCTTTGTAAAGATGCGCCGCGTACTTGTCATATCATATTACTGGCCGCCGTCTGGAGGTTCCGGCGTGCAGCGCTGGGTGAAGTTTGCAAAGTACCTGCCCGGGGAGGGCTGGGAGCCCGTGGTGTTTGCCCCGGAAAACGCCTCTTACCCTGTCCTGGACCCTACAATCGGCAAGGATCTTCCTGAAAATCTGGAAGTTATCCGTGGCCGAATATGGGAGCCGTACGCCGCTTATCGCAAACTTACCGGAGCAAAAAGCACTGAGGTTACGGAGATTTCCAGCGGCAAAAAGACCTTCAAGCAGCGCCTCAGCCTGTGGATCCGCGCCAATCTTTTTGTGCCGGACCCCCGCGTAGGATGGGTAAGGCCAAGCGTCAAGACACTCAAGAAATACCTATCAGAACACCCTGTGGATGCAATTGTCACCACCGGGCCGCCGCATTCCGTGCATCTTATCGGCCAAAAACTTCACAAGGCAACGGGCATTCCCTGGATTCCGGATTTCCGGGACCCCTGGAGCCGGATGTACTACCTCCGATACCTGCCCATGACCGCTGCCACCTGGCGTAAACTCCGTGCCCAGGAGCAGTCTGTGCTGGACAGTTGCTCGGCGGTTTTAACATGCACCCCGCTTGTCCAGGAGGAGTTTTCGGCCCAGACCAATACCCCCGTGGCCATGATTACAAATGGCTATGACTCAGAAGATTTCACCGGTCCGGCACCTGCGCCTGACGGCCAATTCAACATAACCCACACCGGCCTTTTTGCCGCCGACGGCAACCCTTTCACGCTATGGAAGGTGCTTGGCAGCATGGCCTCAGACCCCGGATTCCGTAAAGCCATGCGCCTCCGGCTTGTCGGGAAAGTGGACAAGGAGGTACTGGAGGCCATAAAAGCCGCAGGTTTGGCCGAAAATGTAGTGGCGCTGGGCCCTACGGACCACGCTACGGCCGTCCGTGAGCAGCGAAGCGCCGGCATCCTGATACTGCCGCTTCGCAACGACCCCATGTACCGGCCCATCCTCCCCGGCAAACTCTTCGAGTACCTGGCCTCCCGCCGCCCCGTCCTTGGAATTGGGCAGGAAGACGGCGCCATGGCCCGCGTCCTCAATACCGCCAAGGCCGGCATTACGGCCGATTGGGACAATGAAACCGCAATTCGCAGCTTCATTGCAAATGCCTGGCAGCAGCACCTTGCCGGCGGCGTCCCGGCCACCAGCGGCGATATTGAAAAGTTCAGCCGCCGCGCCACGGCGCATGATTTGGCGCAGCTGCTGTCGCAGGTCTGCAAATAAGCCCAGCCCGCGACACATAAAAGATTATGAAGAAAGAAAACACTATATTTAGGAAAATAGCCACGGCCCTGGGCATACTAGTCCTGTTCCTTGCGCTGAGTTATGGCTTTGTGCCTCAGGTACTTGAGGGAAAGATTGTGGACCAGAGCGACATTTCCGGCTACATAGGCATGTCCCATGAGATGAACGAGTGGAACAAGGCGCATCCGGAAGACCCTGCATACTGGTCGGATTCAATGTTCGGGGGCATGCCCACAACGGCTATATCGGCCCAAAGGAAAGGAGACCTTACGCAGCCACTTTACAACCTTCTGCTTCTTGGCAAGCGTCCCGCGACATACCTCTTTGTGACGCTTCTGGGGGCGTTTTTGCTGTTCCTGGCCCTTGGCGTAAGCTGGCCGGTTGCCATCGGCGGCGCCATAGCCGTGGCCTTCTGCAGCTACAACTTCCAGATAATCCAGGTTGGGCACAACACCAAGATGCAGGCCATCGCCTTCATGCCCTGGGTCCTTGCGGCGCTTGTTTACACATACCGCCGAAAACCGCTTCTTGGCGCGGCCCTCTTCGGCCTGGCGCTAAGCATGCAAATCAAGGCCAACCACCAGCAAATCACCTACTACCTTGCCATAATGGTGCTGCTCTATGCCCTGGCCGAATTTATCCATACCTTCCGGACAAAGGAGTGGAAGCATTTCTGGATAGCGTCGGCGCTTCTTCTGGTCCTTGGCGGGGCCGGCATAGCAACCAACGTGAACAAACTTCTTCCGCTGGCAAAATACACCCCCAACACCATGAGGGGCGGCTCCGAACTATCCAAGGAGGGCGCCAACGCAGACGGCCTGGACCTTGACTACGCCACCGCCTGGAGCTACGGCTGGGAAGAACTCCCCAACCTCATGATTCCGGATTTCAACGGCGGGGCATCGGCCGGGGCAGTGGACCCCGACAAATCGGAGACCGTAAAACTCCTCAAGCAGTACGGCCAAAAGAACGTAAGGGAAACCGCCAAGTCACTGCCGCTTTACTGGGGGCCGCAGCCCTTCACCGCCGGGCCCATGTACATGGGTGCCATAGCAGTGTTCCTCTTCATCCTGGGCCTTGGCCTCTACAGGGGCCGGGAAAAATGGTGGCTGCTGGCGGCAACCATTGTGGCCGTCCTGATGGCTGTAGGAAACCATTTCATGGCGTTTACTGAATTCTGTTTCAAGTATTTGCCGCTTTACAACAAGTTCCGTACGGTCTCTATGGCGCTGGTGGTGCTGCAAGTATCCCTGCCGGTACTTGGCTTCCTCACCCTGGACCGCATAACCAAAGAGCAGTACACCAAAGAGCAGTTCTTGAAGGCCTTCTGGTGGGCTTTCGGCCTCACGGGCGGGTTCTGCCTGCTGGCCTGGCTGGCCCCCGGAATCTTCGGCTCGTTCAGCGGCGCGTCCGATAACGGCATGCAGGACATCCTTGTAGACGCCCTTGTCAAGGACCGCATAATGCTGTTCCGCCACGATGCCGGCGTGTCGCTCGTTCTCATCGTCCTCAGTGCCGCGGCGCTTCTGTGGGCATATCTTCCCAAGGGCCAAACATCTCATTCTAAGGAATTTGCAGGTTTTGGCCGAAAGTGGATCGCGGCAGTTGCGATAGGCCTCCTCTCCCTCGCGAACCTCTTCGTGGTTGGAAAGCGCTACCTCAACGCAGACCATTTCACTACGCCCAAAGACTTCAACAAGCCCTTTGCCGAACGCCCCGTAGACAAGATCATCCTTCAGGACCAGGATCCCCAGTACCGCGTCCTGGACCTCACGGTTAACGTTTTCAACAGCTCCGTGCCCAGCTACAGGCACAAGAATGTGGGCGGCTATTCCCCTGCCAAGCTCCAGCGTTACCAGGACCTCATAGACCACTACCTCACGGCCGAAATAAACGGCATCTACAAGGCCCTCAATGAGGCCGAAACCCTTGAAGACGTTGCCGGTTACATGGCCTCCTCAACGCCGGTCCTGAACGCCCTCAACACGCGCTATCTCATTGTGGATGAGAAGTATCCGCCCGTGGAAAACTACGGCGCATTCGGCCCCGCATGGTTTGTGGACTCCGTGGTGGAGGCTGCAAACCCTGATGAAGAGATTGCGCTGCTTGGCCAGGTGGACCTCCGCACAACAGCTGTCGTGGCCGCTTCAGATGCCCGGTCCCTGCCGGGCATGACGGGGTCCCTGCCGGGCCAGCCATCCGTCATTCCCGGCTTGACCGGGAATCTTGAAATGACCTCCTACACCCCCAACGAGGTCCGTTACCACTATTCGGCCACAGAGCCCCGCGTGGCGGTATTCAGCGAGGTCTTCTACCCGGAGGCCTGGCATGCAAGCGTAGACGGAGAGCCGCTTAACCTCTTCCGCGCAGACTGGACCCTCCGCGGCGCCTTTCTTCCCGCCGGAGAGCATGACGTTGTGATGCGTTTTGAACCCCAAAGCTACAAAACCGGCGCTACTGTGTCTCTCATCGCATCCATCCTGCTTCTCCTGGCCCTTGCCGCAGCGGTGGTACTGAGCACGGGCATTTTAGGCCGAAAACGTGCACAGTGAGTACCGGAAAGTACTGAGCACGCACATTTAACCCCCAAAACGTGCACGATGAGTACCAGGAAGCCGAATCTTAAACCATATTTGGAGGCTGGCAGGCTTGAAGCCGGCTGCGACGAAGCCGGCCGCGGCCCCCTTGCCGGCCCCGTGTACGCCGCCGCGGTGATACTCCCTCCGGACTTTTACCACCCGCTCCTCAACGACTCCAAGCAAATGTCGGAGCGCGCAAGGGAAGAACTAAGGCCCATAATAGAGCGTGAGGCCGTTGCCTGGGCCGTAGAGGCCGTCAGTGCCGAAGAAATAGACCAGCTCAATATCCTTTGGGCCTCCGTCACCGGCATGCAGCGGGCCGTCCTCAAACTAAGCCCCAAACCGGACTTCCTCCTTATAGACGGCAACAAGTTTCGGCCCTTCAGCGGCTATGGCTTCAAGGATTTCCAGACCGTGGTCCACGGAGACGCCACCTACGCCAGCATCGCCGCCGCCAGCGTCCTTGCCAAGACCTACCGTGACGACTTCATGCGGGAAGTGGCAAAAGACTACCCCGAATACGGCTGGGACCGCAACATGGGCTACCCTACGCCTGAGCACATAGATGCAATCCGGCGCCACGGACTCACTCCATGGCACCGGAAAAGTTTTCACGTGAAGGAACTGGAACCGTCCCTGTTTTAAACCGCCGCGGCAAGTTTACGGGCAATCTCCCTGAAGGCCTCGGCGTCCGGGCGTCCGTCAATGGAGGCCACGGGAACCCCGTCATCGGCCCCTTCACGGATGCCCTGCACAAGCGGAATCTGCCCAAGGAGCGGAATGTCAAGATCCTCGGCCATCTTAATTCCACCACCCTTCCCAAAGAGGTAGTACTTCTCATCAGGATGCTCCAGCGGAGTGAACCACGACATGTTTTCCACAAGGCCGAAAACGGGCTTCTGCACCTGAGGATTTCGGAACATGTTTACCCCGCGAAGGACGTCCGAGAGAGCCACAGCCTGAGGCGTAGTCACTATCACGGCCCCCTCCATGGGAATGTCCCCGATAAGAGATATATGGATGTCTCCGGTTCCCGGAGGCATGTCTATGAGAAGGAAGTCCAGCGGCCCCCACTCCGTTTGCAGAATAATCTGCTTAAGGGCCGTTGATGCCATGAGGCCGCGCCATATAAGCGCCTGACCCTCAGTTGTTACATGCCCAACAGAAAGCCATTTTACGCCGAATTTTTCCACCGGCACAAAGAGGGCGTCGTCCTCGTTTTCTCCGCGCATCTCTATCTGCACTCCGTCAGTTGCCGTCATGGTGGGGATGGACGGGCCGTAGACGTCGGCATCGGCAAGGCCAACCCTGTAACCCTCACGGGCAAGCGCCACGGCAAGGTTTACAGCAACGGTGCTTTTACCAACACCGCCCTTTCCGGATGCTATCCCTATTATATGCCGAACCTCACGCAACTGCTCCAGATTGAACTCTATGCCCTTTTTTGCGGGCTTGGACGGCTCCTTGACAATTGTGTCCACGGTAACCTCCGTGCCTCCCGGGGCGTGCCTGTACAGGCAGGACTGCACCGCCCCTATGAGATAGTTCTTTAGAGGGTCCGGGCGCTTGGGAAAAGCCAGCACAACGCGTATGGCTCCGGGGTTAACCTCCACGGAGTCAATCATTCCAAGGGCTGCAAGCGGGGCGTCTCCCTTTGCGGGGTGCGTAACCTCGCCAAGCCATGAAAGTATTTGATTTTTGTCCATTTTCTCCATAATTTCCACAAAAGTACGCAAAAAACACTAAATTTGTGAAAACAATGTATCAGATGAAACGTTTTCTTGCCCTTTTTACTGCCATTGCAGTATCATTTTCGGCCATGGCCGATGAAGGCATGTGGCTTCTGCCGCTCCTCAAACAACTCAACGGAAAAGACCTCCGTGCGGCGGGCTGCAAGCTTACCCCGGAACAGATTTACTCCATCAATAAAACCTCCCTCAAAGACGCCATCGTGCACTTTGGCGGCGGCTGCACCGGAGAGATGATAAGTGACCAGGGCCTCCTTGTCACCAACCATCACTGCGGCTACAGCAGCATCCAGGGCCTTTCCACGGATGAGCACAATTACCTCATGGACGGCTTCTGGGCCAAATCCCTGGACCAGGAAATCCCCTGCCCGGGCCTCACGGTCACCTTCCTGGTTTCCATGGAAGACGTCACGGATGCCATTGAGAACAAGGGCGTAAAGGCCGAAGACATTGAAAAGGAGGCCGAAAAAGCCAATCCCGGCTGCAGCGTCTCCGTAACCGGTTTTTACAACGACAACATCCATTACCTCATTGTCTACCGCACTTACACGGACGTCCGCTTTGTGGGCGCACCCCCGGCATCCATGGGTAAATTCGGCGGAGAAACCGACAACTGGATGTGGCCCCGCCACACCTGCGACTTCTCCATGTTCCGCGTATACGCCGGCAAGGACAACATGCCCGCCGAATACAGCGCTGACAATGTTCCCTACAAACCCGCCAAGAGCCTTAAGGTATCCCTGAAGGGCGTCAAGGAAGGGGACTACACCATGGTCATGGGTTATCCCGGCCGCACGCAGCGTTACCAGACCGCAGCCCAGCGTAACAACATGATAGAGACCAACCGCATCCGCATAGATGCTCGCACCGTGCGCCAGGACATAATGTGGGAGGCTATGTGCGCAGACCCTTCAGTCCAGCTCAAGTACGCCGACAAATACGCCGGCAGCGCCAACGGCTGGAAGAAGTGGCAGGGAGAGGAACTCGCCTTCCAGAACCTCAATATAATCGGCCGTGAAGAGGAAAAAGAGGCCGCCCTCAAGGCCTGGATTGAGGCCGATCCTTCCCGCAAGGAAAAATACGGCACCCCCATCGAGGACATTGCCGATTACGTAGAGGACAATGCCGCCGACAACCGCGCCGTCACCCTTCTCACGGAGGCTCCGCTTCGCATTGAGCTTATCGGCCTTGCTGCAAGCACCTTCCGCCTTTTCTCTAATGGAATGCCCGCCGGCATAGACACCCTGGCTGCCATAAAGCAGGCCGTAGAGGCCGTCAAGGACCAGTACCGCGACTATGTGGAGCCCCTGGACCGCAAGGAAGCCGTTGCGCTTCTTGAATTCTACAGGAAAAACGCCCAGCCGGAAGACTATCTTCAGGGCCTTGGTGGCTCGGATTTCGCCGCCCTTGACATTCCCGCCTATGTCAATAATCTCTTCGACAACAGCATCTACACCTCCTACGACAAGCTGAGCGCTGCCGCAACCAGCCTTGAGGCCCTTGTGAGCGACCCCGCCGTGGAGCTTTACAACAGCGCAGTCACCGTGCTCATGAAATACTACCAGAAGATGTTCATGGGCGGAAACACCAAATACGACGCCGCCCGCAAGCACTTTGCCGCCGCCCTCATGGAGTGGGGGAAAGGCAAGGCCATGTACCCGGACGCCAACTCCACCATGCGCCTCACCTACGGCCACGTGCTCCCTTACAGCCCCAAGGACGCCCTGAAGTACGAATACTACACCACCGCCCAGGGCCTCCTGGAGAAGGAAGACCCCTCCAACCCTGAATTCATCCTTCCCGCCGGCATCAAGTCCCTTCTCCTTGCAAAGGATTATGGCCGCTGGGCCGATAAAGACGGCACCCTTCGCACCTGCTTCCTCACCAACAACGACATCACCGGCGGCAACTCCGGTTCACCGGTGCTTGATGCTAAAGGCAACCTCATCGGCCTTGCATTTGACGGAAACTGGGAGAGCATGAGCTCCGACGTCATGTTCGAGCCCGCCCTCCAGAGGTGCATCTGCGTGGACATCCGCTATGTCCTGTGGCTTGTTGAGAAATACGGCAAGGCCACCAATATCATCAACGAAATAACTTATGCCAAATAACTTATGAAAAAACTGTTTACACTCATTTTGGCAGGTGCCGTATGCCTTGGCGCCTATGCACAGGAATCCCGCATCCTTGAAGACTGGGAAGAGAAAATAGAAGAGCAGGAAAACGAATTCCTATCGTCTTTCTCCTACCTTAATTTCACCTACAACCACAACCTCAATGCCCCCGAAGGCTACAACGCCAGCGGCTGGGGCATTGAATGGTCCATGCTCCACCTTGGATTCAACCCCTGGAGAAACGGCCGTTTCACCCTTGGCCTTTTTGACATGGCTTTTGACTTCAACTACCTGCAGAAGGGCTACAGCTTTGCCCGCGGCATGGAAAACAACATCGTTGCCCAGAATGTAGTTGTCCCCGCCGGAACAGCCAGCCGCGCCACCAGGTTCGCATACAAGTTCCCTCTTGGGTACATCCAGAGATTCGGCTCCTCAAAGGGCTCTGCCGCATTCCTGGTGTCTCCCGGTATTGGTTGGGACAAGTATTACAACGACATTACAAACAATGGAGTCAAGGAATACCAGCGTTATCTGGTAAAGGGCGGCGCCTACTTCCGCCTCGACCTCCAGGTCATGGTATGGTTCAAGAATATGGGTATTACCGGCCGTTATTCCTTCCCCAAGGACTTCAAGGGCCCCGGAGTTGTCTCTGCCGGTCTCTCCTTCCGCCTGTAGTGCAGCCGGGTAGTGCTGAAAAATATTGTATTTGCGTGAAAAATCATTATATTTGCAGACTACCTCAGAAAAACGCAAAAACATAATAAACAACAATGAAAGCTTACACTACTAAAAACATCCGCAACATCGTCCTGATTGGCGCACCCCGCAGCGGTAAAACCACCCTCTCCGAGGCCATGCTTTTTGAAGGCAAGGTTATTGACCGCCGCGGTTCCGTAGAAGAAAAGAACACCGTATCGGACAACACCGAATTTGAGCAGACCAACCAGAAGTCCATCAACGCCACCCCCCTGTACGCAGAGTTCGGCGGCTGCAAGATCAACTTCATAGACGCTCCCGGTTCAGATGATTTCTCCGGCGGCGCACTTTCCGCATTCAAGGTGGTTGACGCTGCTGTCATGGTCATGAACGGCGCAGCCGGAATCGAGGTTGGCACCACCCTTTTCGCCCGCTACGCAGACCAGTATGGCGTTCCAATGATCATCGCCGTCAACCAGCTGGACCACGACAAAGCAAACTGGGAAGGCGTACGTAACGCCATCGCAGAGGAATTCGGCAAAAAGGCCGCCATCTGCCAGTTCCCCGCTGCTCCCGGCGTCGGCCTGGAGGGTTTTGTGGATGTGATAACCATGAAGTTCTACGACAGGAAGGGCACAGAGCTTGACATCCCTGCCGCATACGCCGACGAAGCCGAAGAACTTCGCGCAGAACTCATGGAAAAGGCCGCAGAAGGCTCCGACGAACTCATGGAGAAGTTCTTCGAGACCATGGAACTCACCACGGATGAAATCCGCGAAGGCCTCCGTCTTGGCCTCCAGAAGGGTGAAACCATCCCCGTATTCTGCACCGCAGCAAAGGAGAACATCGGCACCAAGCGCCTGATGGAATTCATCGTGAACGTTGTTCCTTCACCGGAAGGCAAGGAAGAGCCAACAGTGGACGGCGGCACAATCAAATGCGACCCCGCAGGTCCCGTTGCCCTGTTCATCTTCAAGACCAGCGTAGAGCAGCACCTCGGTGAGGTTTCCTACTTTAAGGTAATGAGCGGCACCCTCAATGAGGGCGCAGACCTCGTGAACCCCGAAACCGGCAACGGTGAGCGCCTCAGCGCCATTTACGCCGTAGCAGGCGCCAAGAAGGAAAAGGTTACCTCCATCGCCGCCGGCGATATCGGCTGCGTCATGAAGCTCAAGGCCGGAAAGACCGACGTCACCCTTGCACAGAGCGGCGTAGAGGCTATCAAGCACATGGTGGTCCCGGATGCCAAGTACCGCTGCGCAGTGAAGGCTGTTGACAAAAACGACGAGGCCAAGGTTGGAGACGCCCTCAACAAGATTGCCGCACAGGATCCCACCATCAACGTGGAATACTCCAAGGAACTCCGCCAGACCATCCTCTCCGGCATGGGAGAACAGCACATCAACTACGTAAAGTGGCGCCTCACCAACGAGTTCAAGCAGAACGTTGAATTCTACGCTCCTAAGGTTCCCTACCGTGAGACCATCACCAAGATCGCAACCGCACAGTACCGTCACAAGAAGC
>JAFVDC010000051.1 GCA_017478685.1 Bacteroidales bacterium
TTGCACACATCCTGGAAGTCTACGTTTATGTAGCCGGGCTTGGAGATGACCTCGATGATGCCACGGACAGCTGTAGCCAGAACTTCATCGGCCTTAGGGAAGGCCTCCTGGATAAGGGTGTCGCCGAAGAACTGGTACAGTTTCTCGTTGTTGATGATAAGGAGGGAGTCTACGTTCTTCTCAAGCTCGTGGATGCCGTCCACGGCCTTGGACTGGCTCTCGTTGCCCTCGTTCTTGAGAGGGATGGTCACTACCGCCACGGTGAGGATGCCGCGATCCTTGGCCATCTTGGCAATGACGGGGGAGGCTCCAGTGCCGGTGCCGCCGCCCATGCCGGCCGTGATAAAGAGCATCTTGGTGCCGCAGTCAAGGACCTTGGCGGCAATCTCGTCCTGGCTTTCAAGCGCGGCGTTTCGGCCGGCGGTGGGGTCCGTGCCCGCGCCAAGGCCGTTGTTGCCCATCTGGATCTTCACGGGGACCTCGCTTATCTGGAGGGCCTGGGCATCTGTGTTGCAAACAATGAAACTGCATCCCTGGATGTTCTGACGGTACATGTAGTTCACTGCATTGCAGCCGCCGCCGCCAACGCCGATCACCTTGATGATGGAGTTCTCACTGTTCCAGTTGTCCGGGAAAATGTCTTTGTCTATGTTCATAACTTGTTCCTCCTACTGTTTATTAGCCTCGTCGTACCACTTGAGGGCGTTTTTTTCCACTGTGTTCCAGATAATTGAAAGGATGCCGGTCTTCTCTCCCTTGGGCTTTGGAACCTTCTTCTTCTCCTTGACCGGTTTCTTGGACTTTTCCTGGGGAGCGGCCTCGCCGAATTCCTCCGGATTGAACAGGAGGTCGGGCTCCACGGGAGTCTCGTTGGTCACTTCTACCTCAATGGTATCTTCCTCTGCGGGCCCCTGGGGCCTTTCAGGCACGGTGACGCAGTCCGGAAGCTTGTCTTCCTTGGCCGCCAGCACCATTCCTATGGCCGAAGTTGCCGCCGTGCTGTAAACACCGCTCCCCACGGATGCGGAGAACATGTAGCGGGGATAGCCCTTCCTGACATCGTAGCCCGACATCTCCTTCACAAGCGGAACGAAATTCGCAAGTTCGGCCCCGCCGCCGGTAATGACTATGCCGCTGCGGAGGGAATTCTGCAGGCCGCTTTCCTGAATGTAGTAGAGGATAGCGTTCACGATTTCGCGTGCGCGGCTGTCCACAACCTCTGAGATATACCTCACGGGAACCTCCTTGTAGGGCTCCGTAAGGCGAATCTGGAGCACCTTCTCTGAAAGGGAAGCCAGTTTCCCGGGAAGGCAGGCGCCGAAGCGCTTCTTGATTTTCTCGGCAAGGTCGTCGGTGATGGAGCACTCCGTGCGGATATCGTTGGTGATGCTCTTTCCGCCGAAGGGGATGGAGGCGTAGTGCCTCATGATGCCGCCCTGGTAGATGGCGATGGATGTCACTCCGGCGCCAACATCGACAAGGGCGACGCCGGCCGCCATTTCGGCCGGGCTAAGGACCGTGCGCGCAACCACATCCGGAAGGAAGTACTTCTTGGCCACGGCTATCCCAAGCTGGTTGAAAATCTTGTCAAGGGATACCGTTGCGCTCCTTTTGCCGATGAATACCTTGAAATTGCCTTCCAGGGCGCCTGAGAGCGTACCCACCACCTCGTTTTCCACCAACTGGATTTCGTCGTCGATGGAGAATGACTGAGCCACCGCACCGTACATGATCTGCTTCTCCGGGTTGGGGAGGGGATAGGTCTCAAGGGCGATGGATTTCAGGGCCTGGACTTCCTCGGCGGTAATGTATTCGTCGGGGTTGGTGCGCTCAATGCGTCCGGAGGCCGTCACCTGCGTAACTTCGCTACGGGGCATGCCCACCACCACCTGCATGATGTGGATCATGAGTTCGTCTTCGGCCTCTTTAATGGCCTCCTTCAGGCGCTCCGAAGCCTTCATGGGGTTAGTGATCATGCTGGCCCTGATGCCGTCCGAGGGCGTTTCCCGGTAGTAGACAATCTGGACGTCGTCGCCGTTGACGTGCGCTACGCAGAGCCCGAACTTGGAACTCCCCAGGTCAATCGATGCTATGTATTTCTCTTCCATATGGTTAGTTTGTTTTATTTTCTGCAAATAAGCTGTCCGCCGAACCTCAGGTCCACGGTGCTGTAGTACCCGGCCTCTTTGGACGGAACCACGGCCTCGTAGTAGTTTTCCATCAGGCGTATTTTCTCTTCCACCCTTACCGGCTGGCCGAATAGGAAGCGCTCCTTCCCCTCACGGGGATAAAGCACCAGGTCTCCGCCTTCCGATGCCGATATCTTCCTTATATTGTTCTCCCAAACCGTGCCCCTCATGCGGGTGACAAGACCCAGAATCCGGTCCATCCACGCTTTTTCGGCCGGGTTCTGGACCGCGCCTTTATAGCCCCTGGGGACATTCAGCGGCAGTTTTCCGTCAACTACCGGCACATCCACGCTGCCGCGCGCCTGAAGCGGGAAGATGAATCCCGTGGCGTCTGCGTAATAAGCGTTGGAGCCGGTGTCAAAACGCACAACGGGCTCCCTCTGGGACAGCTCTATGTGAAGGATGCCGTCGTCCGTGAGCCAGGCCTCGCAGTTTTTCACGGCGCTGTGCCCGGTCACAATCTTTTCTATGCGGGTAAGGTCCACACTGTCAAGCGGCAGCCCGGCATAGGCCCTGTACTCCTGGTCAAGCCATTTTTCAACGTCCTCGCGGCCCACGAAGTTCCTCTGCAGGGAGTCCGTCACAATCACATCCAGGGTGCCTTTACCCTGGCAGGTGCGCGTGCGGAGGTTACTGCGTGATACCCTGAGAGTGAAACTCCAGAGTATCATGCAGGCCACAATGAGAAGAAGGCCTAAACCGCGTCGGACTATCGGCTTCATATCCTTTTCTTGAGTAATTCAGTTATAGGCTCAATGAACCTGTCGACATTCCCTGCGCCGAAGGTCACAAGAACATCCAGGGGCTCGTTGGCAAGATAATCCATCAGTTCCTCCTTTTTCAGGAGAACCTTCTGAGGCGCCGTCACGTCCTTGAAAATAATCTCCGAAGTCACTCCGGGGATGGGCTCCTCGCGGGCGGGGTAGATGTCCAGGAGGATGAGTTTGTCCACCTTGGAAAGGGCGGCGGCAAATTCCGGCGCAAAATCCCTTGTACGGGTGTAAAGGTGCGGCTGGAAAATGGCCGTCAGCTTCCTTCCGGGGAAGATGTCCCTCATGGAAGATATGGCCGAAGCAAGCTCTGCCGGATGATGGGCGTAGTCGTCAATGTATGATAGGTGAGGCGTGTTTACATGCACCTCCAGGCGCCTTTTCACCCCTTCAAAAGTGCCGATAGCCGCCTTCACGGCCGAAGGCTCCAGCCCGTAAGACAGGGCTATTGCCGCCGCCGCAACACTGTTTTCGGCATTCACCCAGCCGGGCGCGCCAACGCGGATGTCCTCAATCACATCTCCGGGATAATGGAGGTTGTAGTGGAAGTAGCCGCAGCTGTCCGGATGGGGATTTTCGGCATAGAAGTCGGCCGAAGAATCCGTATAGTGGTAACTGTAGAGTTTTGCCTTGGTGTCGGCCTGGACAATCGGAGTGCCCTTTTTGGCTATGAGAACGCCGCTCACCTGGGACGCGAACGCCTTGAAGGCTTCCACCACGTGGGCGTAGTCTCCGTAAATGTCAAGGTGGTCCGGATCCACCGCCGTAATAACGGCAATCTCCGGGAACAACTGCAGGAAAGAGCGGTCGAATTCGTCGGCTTCGGCAACAACCGTTGGCGTATGTGACATCAGGAGATTGGTGCCGTAGTTACGGGAAATGCCGCCGAGGAACGCGCTGCAGCCCTCGCCGCTCTCCGTGAGGATGTGGGCGGTAAGGGTGGAGGTTGTGGTTTTCCCGTGGGTTCCGGCAACGGCAAGGCACCTCTGGCCCTTGGTAATTTCTCCAAGGGTGCGGGAACGCTTGAGAAGGGCGTATCCGCCTTCGCGGGCCTTCACCATTTCCCCAAGGTCCTGGGGCACCGCCGGCGTATAAACCACCAGGGTCTCATTTACGTCGGAGGGAATGAGGTCCGGCCTGTCCTCGTAGTGAATGGAAATGCCTTCGGCCTCAAGCTGTGCCGTGAGCTCCGACGGCGTACGGTCGTAACCCGCCACGCTATAGCCCTTGAACTTGTAGTAACGTGCCAGCGCGGACATTCCAATTCCGCCGATTCCTATGAAGTATACGTTTTTCATACTAAACTGTAAATCTCGTCACAAATAACCTGTGCGGCGTCCCGCAGGGCCATGGCCTCTGCGTTTTTGGACAGGGATGCCATCTTAAGGGGGCTTGACAGCAGGCCCACGGCCGTGGGAAGGAGCTCGTCAATGGCCTCGGAGTCCTTCACCATGAGGGCGGCCTCCCTGCGCACAAGGGCCATGGCGTTATGCGTCTGGTGGTCTTCGGCCACGTTGGGGGAAGGAACAAACACGGTGGGTTTTCCCATGGCGCAAATCTCGCTCACGGTGCTGGCGCCGCTCCTTGAAATCACAACATCCGCGGCCGCATATGCAAGGTCCATCCTCTCAATGAAGGCAAAGTGCCGGATCCCCGGGATGTCCGGGTGGGCGGCCATGAATTCGTCTGTCTGCGCCTTGTAATACTTTCCGCACTGCCATATAACCTCAATGTCTTCTCCGCCGGGGCAGCCGTCCTGTATCCAGTGCATCATGGCCCTGTTGAGGGTGCCGCTGCCAAGGCTGCCGCCAACAACAAAGAGGTGCTTCTTATTGGGGTCCAGGCCGTAGAATGTCATGGCCTCGGCCTTCTGCTCCGGCGTGGAAGGCACGGAAACATCCTTCCTGATGGGGTTTCCGCTCATGACAATCTTGCCTGCCGGGAAAAACTTCTCCATTCCCTCATAGGCCACGCATATCTTCTGGACGCGGGAGCCAAGCATCTTGTTGGTGAGGCCGGCAAA
>JAFVDC010000052.1 GCA_017478685.1 Bacteroidales bacterium
AAAGTGATGAACAAGGTGAAGATTACAGCCGTCCGGAAGACGGAGTATCCGGATCTTATGGAAAAGTATGAGAATCCCATTCTTCATACCTGTGACGTGCTCATCGGCCAGAGCTGGATTTCCGAAAACGGACAGCGGCCCAAGGGTTGAGTTTATTATTCATAGACAAAAGATTGAACAGTTTGGTATTGCAAAGTTCGAAACTTTATGACAGCGCGTCAATCCTAATTTATAGGTAAATTGAGGCGAACGACAATCAGCGTAACCACAAGGCAACAAGTGGGATGATTTTTGCATCTATACAGGCGTAAAACCAATACAGTTATGAAACCGAAGAAGAAAATGAAGAAACTGCGGATTACAGAGGCGGACTTTATGCTCGCCCAGCGCAGGGCGGCAAGGCTCGAGGAGATTGCCGAGCATGGACGGCCGGTTTCATTCAGAAAGGCCATCCACAAATCCAAGAAGGTCTATGACCGAAAGAAACTGAAAGGAGCAGGAATCACCGGTGATGATCCTGCTCTTTTTCGTTAGCGGCTAAGCACTACCAAGATGTGGAGATCCCTTTCCTTGATGCCAAATCTATCTTTTGCCATAATACGATTTTACTTCTGTTTCAACGGCCCGCCGCATTCCCGGAGCGCCTACTTCACGCTAGCCTTGAAGAAGGCCTTGGAATTGGCGTCCCAGCCGGAGGGGTAGGCGTGGCCCATCTTGGGGTAGAATGTCATCTGCTTGCTGCCCGCAGGAGTTTTGGCGTTGTTGTAAGGCGCAATGTTGGTGTGGGGAGGGCAGATGTTGTCCTGAAGGCCGATAGCGGCAAAGATGGGGCAGGAAATCTTTGTAGCCAGGTTCTTGGTGTCAAAGTACGACATGAACTCATACATCTGATTATCTGTCCATCCCAGGGACTTCTTACAGTTCTGGGCCATTCCGGGGAAACCGCCGCCCTCGTTGGGGACAATCGTGAAGTAATCCGGGAAGTCACCCATAAATGCCACGGCAGCGGCAATGGCCTTTACGGGATAATCTTTGCTCAGGGATGCTGCAGCGTAGGAGAAAGCGCCGCCCTGGCTCATTCCCTCCACAAAGAGGTTACTCATATCTATCCTGCCCTTGACCCTTTCGTCTTCACAGAGGGCCAGGAAACGGATGCCCTGGACGCAGTCCATATAGGCGCCGCGATAGTAGTAACTGTCCTTATCGCCGAAATTGACCGTGAACCACTGTTTGCTGTAGGGGTTCTGGAAATCCTCTTCAATTCCGTCGTCCCTGAGTTTTGCCGTGCGGCAGTTGATTCTCTGGCCGCGGGTGGATACATACAGGTGGGCGAACTCCTCCCTGCCGTGAGGGCAGTCCAGATGGCCTGGGTTCCAGTCGTCGTAGCCGTAATAATGGACAATGACGGGATGAGCCTTGCCATCCTGCAGAGGTTCAACGTAATAGCACCGTATTTTCATCGGCTCACCCTCAAGGCCATCGGGAATGGACTGAAGTTCAACCATATACGTACCGTCGTACTTTGTGGGGACAAAGACCGGCTTCATATCAACGGCCTTTAACTGGGTAAGGGCGCTTTCCCAGAAAGAGTCGAAATCGGCCTGATAATCCGGGGCCGATACAATCTCAAAAGGATCAATGCCGATAGGAGTTGCCGACAGGAAGTTCTTCCTCCCCACCTTGCCGGTGATCTTGTAAAAACCGGGGGCGAGGTCCTCTTCCGTGGTGATCTGAAGGGTTTCGGTGGCCTTTGCCGCCACATCCTTCGTAAACTCATAACTTAAAGCCTTCTTGCCCTTGTCCGTGCTCACGGTGACCTTCATTTCCGCCGTTGCGGTCACGGAATTGGGATTGGTGAGTTTGAGGGTAAACTGAGGCCTTTTGGAGAAGATATAATCCTCTGAGCCGGAAGTGACGCTGTACTCAAAAGGTTCAAGGTCTTCAGGGTCTACGGTGGGTTCATCAACTGTGGGCTCTTGAGTGTCCGGTGCCTGGTCCTGGGGCACGGCCGGAGGAGTGCACATGGTCAATACGGCAACAGCCGTAAAAAGGCAGAATAGTTTCTTGGTCATTGCTACTAAAGGCTTTAAGTCACCGTAAAGTTAGTTATTTTTTGGGCAAATGAAAGAAAATCGGTAAATTAGGGCCGAAAAAACCGTTTCAATGAGTTACACAGCATCCCCGGAGCGCTACAGCTCCATGCAATACCGCCGCTGCGGACGCTCCGGCATAGACATCCCCGCAATCACTCTTGGCCTTTGGCAGAACTTCGGCACGGAAACCCCGTTTGAGCGCATCCAGGAAATGGCTCACTTTGCCTTCGACAAAGGAATCTGCCACTTTGACCTTGCCAACAACTACGGCCCGGAGCCCGGTGCCGCAGAGGAAAACTTCGGCAAGCTCCTTACGTCTTCCTTCAAGCCGTACAGGGACGAACTTTTCATCTCCACCAAGGCTGGTTACCTGATGTGGCCGGGGCCTTACGGGGAATGGGGATCCCGCAAGTATCTCATTTCCAGCCTGGACCAAAGCCTCCGGCGCATGAAACTGGACTATGTGGACCTTTTCTATACTCACAGGTTCGACCCCCGCACCCCGCTGGATGAAACCCTCCAGGCGCTGGTGGACATCGTGAAACAGGGCAAGGCGCTTTACATCGGGGTTTCGCGTTATCCCAGGGAGGCCGCCGTTTACGCATACAACTACCTCCTCGCCCACGAGACGCCGTGCCTGCTTTTCCAGGACAAGTACAACATAATAGACCGCACCCCGGAGCGCGAAGACCTCGTGTCCCTTGCCGGTGAGGCCGGAGCGGGCTTCATCCCCTTC
Source organism: Bacteroidales bacterium (assembly GCA_017478685.1). The sequence goes on from JAFVDC010000052.1 coordinate 2,830, forward strand.
TCTCCCCTTCAGCAGGGCCTTCTCAGCGACCGCTACCTGGACGGCAGCATTCCTGCCGGTTCCCGCATGTCAAAAAGCGGCTCCCTTCGGCCCGAGACCCTTACCCAAACCATGCTGGATGCCCTCAGGGGCCTTCGGGAGATTGCCCGCGGGCGCGGCCAGACCCTTGCACAGATGTCCCTTGCGTGGCTCCTTGCAAAGCCCCACATCTCCTCAGTCCTTCTTGGCGCCAGCTCCGTAAAACAGCTCTCCGAGGACCTTGGCGCACTTTCCAACACCACCTTCACAACAGAAGAGCTGGCCGCAATAGACCAGATTTCCAAACCCATCCAGATAACATCCAGGATTTAGCCATGGAAATAATTGAGCTCCATTCTCTTACAGAATCGCAGACAGCCGACCTTCTGGGCCTCATGGAAGTCCTTGACAGCACCGTAAAAGTTACGCCGGAGGTGCTGAAGGCCGCTGCGGAATCGGCCGGAACCCACCTTTTTGCAGCAGTGGAAGACGGCCGAATCCTTGGCACCGCCAGCCTCTGCGTCACCGCGCACCCCCTTGGGCTAAAAGGCGGCATAGAGGATGTTGTAGTGAGCCCGGAGGCCCGCGGAAGGCACATCGGCCGGCTCCTTATGGAGCATATAATAGGTTACGCCAAGGAGAACCTCTCCCCCATCGAGCTCCACCTCACCTCCCGCCCGGAAAGAGAAAAAGCCAACCTCCTTTACCAGGCGATCGGCTTTAAAAGACACTACACAAACGTGTACAAGTTGCAGCTTCCGTAAGGGACTACTCTCCTCCGGCAAGCTCCCGGTCTATTTCTTCGTAGACGGAATTGTTTGACTTGTACTCCGGAACCATCTTCTTCATCTTGCGGACGGTTTCCATGTTATTGTATAGTTTCGCGGTTTCAACAAGGTCCTCGATGGCCTTGTTGACTTCTTCGTAGTCGTACTCACGGACCTGTGCGATACGGATTTTCTCATGGAAGGTGGGCTTGGTGTTTTCAAGCTCATTGAGAACTTCCTCGTAGAGTTTTTCGCCTTCGCGAAGGCCGGTGTACTCAATCTTTACGTTCTTGGCGCCGGAGAGGGCAATCATGCGCTTGGCAAGGTCTGCGATCTTTACAGGAGCGCCCATGTCGAACACGAAGATTTCACCACCATTGCCCTTAGTGCCGGCTTCCAAAACAAGTTTGCAGGCCTCAGGTATGAGCATGAAGAAACGTACGATGCGTTCATCCGTGACGGTAACAGGGCCGCCATGCTTGATCTGCTCACGGAAAAGAGGGATTACGGAGCCGTTGGAACCCAGGACATTGCCGAAGCGGGTGGTGACAAACTGGGTGTATTCCTTTCTCTCAGACATGGCCTCCATTTTGAGCTTGCGGTCCAGGCTCTGGACATAGATTTCGCAGATGCGCTTGCTGCAGCCCATGACGTTGGTGGGGTTCACGGCCTTGTCCGTGGAAATCATGACAAACTTCTTGGCGCCGTACTTCACGCTTAAATCGGCAATGATCTTGGTGCCGTTGATGTTGTTGAGAACAGCCTCCGAGGGATTGTCCTCCATCATGGGGACATGCTTGTAGGCGGCGGCATGGAACACGTAATCCGGGCGGAAGGAGGAGAAGACATGCTCCATCCTTGTGCGGCGGTCTATGCTTGCCACAACAGTCTCACAGGGCACATTGGGAAAATCCTTGGCCATCATGAGGCGGATGTCGTGCTGGGGAGTTTCGGCCTGATCTATGAGCATGAGGCTTGCGGGGGCAGAAGCCGCCACCTGCCGCACTATCTCGCTGCCGATGGAACCGGCCGAACCCGTGATGAGGACACGCTTTCCGGCAAGTTGTTCGGCCACGGACTTCATGTCTACGCGGATTTCCTGACGCGGGAGAAGGTCCTCCACGCTTACCTCCTTGAGCTGGACACCTTCCTCCAGGATTTCACCGTTCATGATGGCCGATTCCTGGGCCTGATGCACCATGAAAATCTTGCACCCGCGATTGATGAAGATATCCTGGAGCTTCTGGTTGGCGCGGAAGTCCTTGAGCCTGTGAGGGCTTATAAGGACAGCCTGTATGCGTTCCTTCCTGATAACCTCGTCTATGTTGTCATTGAGGGTGTACACTTTCAAATCCAACAACTTGAAGTTCTTGATACGGGTTTCGTGTGAAAGGAAACAGCGAATATCGTACTGCACAGGGGTTTGTGAGCGCACATTTTTGGCAAGGCCCACACCGCCGGACATGGCGCCGTACACCATGGTGCGAAGCGCCTTGGAAGAAGAGTTGGCGGCATCGAACATGAGCTTTACCAGCACGCGGAAGCCCCACATGATGAACGTTGCCAATAGGAAGGCAAAGAAGATGTTACCGGGCGTAAGGAGGGACAGGACGGAGACATTCTGCCACTTGAACAGAAAAGACAGTCCCAATGCCAGGATAAGGCTCACAAGATTGGCGTACGCAACCTTTAGGAGGTCCACAAAGCTTGAATAGCGCAGAATTCCGGAATAAGTCCGGAAGATACGCGCTCCAATCAAACTGATTCCAGCATAGAGGGCCGATGTTGCGACAAGCTCTACATGGTGGTCGAAGGTGACCTGAGACTTGTTGACGACCCAGTATATGAAAAGACAAGAGAGGAATACAATAGCGGCATCTACAAGCAGGATGGCCCAGTAAGGCAGCACCTTCTTGCTGAAGTACCAGTTGGAAAGCCTCCAGAATATGTCGTTTTCCTGTTTCATACAAAACTTTAGTGTGGTTAGGACTACAAAAATACGCAATTATTCCGGTATGCGCAAATAAACTAACTAAGTTACTCAGTTACAGTGCTTTTCACGGGTGCAATCAGAGGTATTTTCCGGTGATGCTGCAGCTGTTTTCCGCAACCTCCGCCGGGGCGCCGGTGGCAACAATCCTGCCACCCTCTATGCCGCCGCCGGGGCCCATGTCCACAAGGTAGTCGGCCTGGCGGATAACGTCAAGGTCGTGCTCGATGACAATGACCGTGGCGCCGTTGTCTATAAGGTGGCGGAACACCTTCATAAGCGTTTGGACGTCAAGAGGATGCAGGCCGATGGTGGGTTCGTCGAAAACGAACACGGAATCTCCCTGGCCGCGGCCCATCTCGCTGGCGAGCTTCAGTCGCTGGGCTTCGCCGCCGGAAAGGCTTGGCGTTGCCTCCCCCAGGGTCAGGTATCCAAGACCAAGGTCGTGGAGCACCTGAAGGCGGCTTTTCACAAGATTCAAATCCTTGCACGCGTCCAGAGCCTCGTCCACGCTCATTTCCATGAGCTGAGGCAGCGTATGGCCGTCCTTCCGGTGAATCTCCCAGGCATCGCGTGCATAACGGGAGCCATGGCAGTCCGGGCACGGGATGTCAACATCCGGGAGGAACTGGACGTCAAGGCTTATAGAGCCCGTGCCGTCGCAGGTGGGACATCTGAGTTTTCCTGTATTGTAGGAAAAATCCCCGGCCTTCCAGCCGCCGGCCTTGGCATCGTCGGTTTTGGCAAAAACCTTCCTCAGTTCATCGTGGATATTGGCGTAAGTGGCCACGGTGGAACGCACATTTATGCCGATAGGCGTAGCGTCTATGAGTTTTACCTGACGGATGCCTTCGGCCTCAATATCAGTTACATGCAGGGGCA
>JAFVDC010000053.1 GCA_017478685.1 Bacteroidales bacterium
ATCCGCAGTAGAAATACTGCTCTACAAGCTGCTTCATTAGTCCGGAATTCTTGCGGGCTTCGGCATGAAGCGCAGAGTCTCCGTGGGCCCTGAGGGCTTTGAGGATACCATCTATCATGCGCGGCCTGAAGACATCGGCCTTTTCATAGACAGCCCTTGCGCTTTCAAGGGAGTCTGCGGATTCTGCGCAGCAGGTGGGAAGCTGGGCCAAGGTAGAAAGTTTCTCTGCGTTCTCGGATTTATGGATATCCATGTCAACGTAGGTTTCTTCGGCAATTCTCAGAGCCTTTTCACGGGGCATCTCAAGGCCGATCCTGGCGGCGACGCAGAGGCCGGCCATAAGCTGGTAGATGTCTGCGCTGCAGTCCGGGGAGCGCATCTCGAAGGTCTGCTTTGCGGTGGTGTCTTGGTCGGCGGCCTTTTCCACTGGATTGGCCTTCGAGCACATGTCGGTTCCGGAACTCCAGCCAAGCGGCACGCGTACAAGGGCGCTGCGGTTGCAGTCTCCCCAGCAAACGTTGGTGGGAGCCTCCTGGTGAGGTACAAGCCTGAAGTAGGACGTGGGGTTCTTGTTGCCGAATGCGGTGATGGATGGAGCCATGGTCATGAGTCCGGCGATTGCACGGCGGGCTTCCTCCGAGAGGCGGGAATCAGGGCCCAGGGTCACGTTCTTGCCATCCTTCATGAGACGCATGTGGATGTGCATTCCGCTTCCGGCTTTGCCAACTGTGATCTTGGGGGCGAAGCTTACGTCCAGGCCATAGCGGTAGGCGAGGTTGCGGATAACCCATTTTGCAAGCAGAAGCTGGTCTGCGGCGGTGTCAAGGGGGCAGGGGAGGAACTCTATCTCGTTTTGCTCATACACTTTGCCGTCCAGGGTGAAATTGCCGACCTCGGAGTGGCCGTACTTTATCTGGCCGCCGGTTTTGGCAACGTGATCCATGCATTCGCGGCGGAAGTCGTTGAGTTTTGCAAAGGGTTCGGATTCGTGGTAGCCTTTCTGGTCAGTGGCGGGGAAGAGCTTGTCTTCTTCGGTGATGACATAGTACTCCAGCTCTCCCATGGCCTCGAACTGCATTCCGGTAAACTCCTCGAAGGCTTTTTCGGCCCTCATGAGAGTGGCGTGCGGGCCGCAGTCGAAGGGCTCTCCGCTTTTGTCGTAGAAGTCGCAGAGCATGCAAAGGGTGGGAATCTCGTTGAAGGGATCCACAAACGCCGTGCGGTAACGCGGAATCACGTAAAGGTCTGAGTTTCCGGCCTCTATGAAAGAGGGGAAGAGGCTGGACCCGTCCACGCGTTCACCTTCCGTGAGGATGGTTTCGGCATAGGCCAGGCTGTTTACGGTGAAATTCAGCGTTTTTACCCTGCCGTCTTCTGCGGGGTACATGAAGTCAATCATGCGGATGCCTTTTTCAGTGATGAACTTTAGGAGGTCGGCCCTGGTGAATTCACCGGGCCTTTTCTGGAGGAAGGCAACAACCTCGTTCGGGTTAAGTGCTATTGTTTTGTCCATTTTGGTAATATGTGGAATGCAAAGATACTCTTTCCCCGCCGATTTAGCAAGACTATTCCTCTATATTGATGGCCAGTGAGCGCAGCTGCTGCCAGCCGTGGGTCCCAATCGGTACTGACCGTACACGTTTCAAGGCGTTTTTGCGTACGTTGAGTTCCCGCCGGTACTGGCCGTACACGTTTCAAGGCGTTTTTGTTCGTGTTGAGTTCCCGCCGGTACTGGCCGTACACGTTTTCCATTGAATATGAGTGGCGATATTTCCCTGAAAATTACTAACTTTGCATGTAGTTATGGAAAGAAGAAGGCGGATATTTGCTATACTTATGCTGGCGGTGTTCCTGCCGGCATTTGCCGTGTCCGTCCTTCACCGGCATCCGGAAATCCAAACTGCTGATGCACAGTGCGCCCAGTGCGTCCATCATCATCCGCATCAGGGGCACCTGAGGGCGTTTGACGGAGGCATTTCAGACTGCGTCCTGTGTCATTTCCTGGGCCTGCCGTTTGTGGCGGCCATTGCTGCTGCGGTTCTTACGCCCGCTAAGAGGCCGGTTTCCATATATATATTATGCAACCGCTTCTCTGAGGCGCCTTTCCTTTCACATAACCGCTCACGTGCTCCTCCTGTGTTTTCCTTAGTGTAAATTCTTCAAGGAAAATATCTGAAAACAGGAAAACATGATTGCACAAATAGCAGTAGTAGCTGTGGCTGCCCTCCTGCTTTCAGAGGCCAAGGATACCACCGAGACCCTTGGGCCCGCCAAAGTGTTCGGCGAGTCCGTCAAAAAGGAACTCATGCACCTTAGCCTTGGAAGCGTGGAAGTGGGCCATAACTTCATAGAGAACAACTTCTCCGGAACTCTCATGCAGAGTCTGAGCGCCATACCCGGCGTCCAGGCCCGGACCATCGGCTCAGGCCAGTCCAAACCAGCCATCCGTGGACTGGGATTCAACCGCATTGCGGTGGTGGTGGACGGAATCAAGCACGAGGGCCAGCAGTGGGGAGACGACCACGGCCTGGAGATAGACCAGTTTGCCATAGACAGGGTAGAGGTTGTAAAAGGACCCGGTGCCCTTATGTACGGCTCAGACGCCATTGGAGGCGTACTTGGCATTTACACCAACTACCTTCCCGTGGAGCCTTTTGAAGGCCGCGTGAACATTTTCGGCCGCACAAACAATCTTTCGGCCGGGGTGTCGGCACGCCTTCAGGGCCGAAACGACCACTTTTACTGGCGCCTTCACCTCACGGGCACGGACTACGCGGACTACAAAGTTCCGATAGATGAAATAGAGTACTACTCCTACAGGATTCCGCTGAAGGACGGGACTCTCCGGAACACCGCCGGCAGGGAGGCCGATGCCGCCCTTACGCTTGGCTACGTGGGAGACAGTTTCAGAAACGACTTCAAGGTGAGCGAGACATGGTCCAAGAGCGGATTTTTCGCAAACGCCCACGGGCTGGAAGTGAGGCTCTCCGGCATTGACTACGACGCCTCCAGACGGGATATCGACCTTCCATGGCAAAGCGTAAACCACCTTGCCGTTCACAACCATTCCCACTACCACGCCAGTGGATTTACGCTGGACGCGGATGTCGCCTGGCAGTGGAATCATCGTCAGGAGCGCTCCGAGCCCGTTTCACACGGATACATGCCCACCCCGCCCGATGACCTTGAGAGGGTGTTCAGCAAGCACACGCTCACGGGAAAGTTCGGCTCAAAGGTGGAACTTTCGGCAGGAAACCAGCTTCAGGCGGGCATGGATGCAGAATTCCAGCACAACCGTCGCGGAGGATGGGGCTTCATTATTCCGGACTTTGAAACGGTTTCCGGAGGAGTGTTTGTCATTGACCGCCACAAGTTTTCAGAAACCCTTAGCGTAAACGCCGGAATCCGCTACGACCACGTCTATACCTCCATCCACGGCTATTCAGACTGGTTCACCACCCCGGATGACACCGGAACCCCGGTCTACAATCAACGCTCAGGAGATATCCGGAGGCACTTTGACAGTTTTTCGTGGTCGGCCGGAATAACCTGGAGCCCCGGGAAATGGGTGCTCAAGGCAAACATCGGCAAAAGTTTCCGCGTGCCCATTGCCAAAGAACTTGGGGCCGATGGCGTGAACTACCACATTTTCCGCTACGAAAAAGGCTCCCCGGACCTGTCTCCGGAGGAATCCTATGAGGTGGACATGGGGATAAACTGGGTTGGAGAACGCCTTACCCTAAGGCTGGATCCTTATTTCAACTGGTTTCCAAACTACATCTACCTGAGTCCAAGCTCCACATACTACGAAGGACTCCAGATGTACACCTACACCCAGGCCCAAGTCCTGAGGACGGGCTTTGAAGCGCAGGCTGTTTGGAAAATCCTGAGTTTCCTTGAACTGGAAGCCGGCGGGGAATACCTCTTCGCCCGCCAGATGTCCGGCGCCAAAAAGGGCTACACGCTTCCTTTCTGCCCGCCCTGGAAGGCCGACATCAACTTGAAATACACCTTCCTTGAAGACGGCTATGTTTCCCTTGGAACCCGCATTGCAGGCGCCCAGAGGGAGATAGTCCCCCCGGAAAAACCAACCGACGGCTGGTTCATTCTTAATCTTTCGGCCGGGAAGTCCTTCACTCTGAGAAACACCGTCCTCAAAACGGGACTTCAGGTGGAGAACCTCCTGAACCGCCGATACTTTGACCATACAAGTTATTACAGATTAATAGGTGTCCCGGAGCCCGGCATCAACGCCTCGCTCATGCTGGGACTTGAGTTTTAAAACGCCATGAAAACACATTCCATTATTATATTCCTTGCAATTTCGGCCCTTTTGGCCTCTTGCTCTACAGAGAAAAAAGACATGACAGCGCCGGAGATAGTTTCGGCCGGGGAGGAAACCTCTCCGCTCAACTGCGCCGAATATCACCCCGGAGACATAATCCAGTTTGTGTGGGCCTTCTCCGACGACGTTGAGCTTGGCTCCTTCAACGTGGAAATCCACTCCAACCACGACCACCACACCCATAGCACGGAGGCCGAAGACTGTCCTGAGCATCATCACGGGGAAGGTGAAGAAGAAGAGGAAGGAGAACTCTGGATTTTCAACGAAGATTATCCCATCCCTTCCGGCAAGACTTATTATAAGACAAACATCCCCATTTCAGTGCCGGCCAACGCCGCCCACGGAGAGTATCACTTCATGATAAGGGTCACGGACGCCGCCGGCTGGCAGCAGCTGCGCTCACTGGCCATCAATATAGAAGAATAAACCAGCCCTGGAAAGGCTGGTTAAACGGAGAGCGAGATACGAGGCTCGAACTCGCGACCTTCGGCTTGGGAAGCCAACGCTCTACCAACTGAGCTAATCTCGCAAATGGATTA
>JAFVDC010000005.1 GCA_017478685.1 Bacteroidales bacterium
CAAGAAATACTCTTACATCATTTCCGGCGCCCTCATCGTGATTGCCATCGCTTCCATCGGCCTCAAGGGCTTCAGCTATGGCGTAGACTTCACCGGCGGCCGCACCTATGTTGTCCGCTTCGACAAGAGCGTCACCGCAGAGGCCGTCCGTGCCAGCGTGGAGGATGTCTTCAAGGCTGCCGCAGAGGCCGAAGGCATTGACCAGTACTCCGTAGAGGTCAAGCAGTTCGGTGGAGACTCCCAGATGAAGATCACCACCCAGTACAAGAACGACTCCGAATCCACAGAGGTAGACGCCGAAATCGAGTCCCTGCTCTTCGACGCCCTCAAGGGCTTCTACGCCGAAGAAATTCAGCTCTCAGACTTTACCTCAACCCTGGAGAACCCCAACGGTATCATCTCCTCGGATAAGGTTGGTCCTACCATCGCCCGTGACATCACCCGCAGCGCATTCATCGCCGTGTTCCTTGCCCTGATCGTCATCTTCGCATACATCGCACTGCGCTTCAAGGGCTGGACATGGGGTCTCGGCGGCGTTGTGTCACTTGCCCACACCGCCCTCATCGTCATCGGCTTCTTCTCCCTGTTCAACGGTATCCTGCCGTTCAACCTGGACGTAGACCAGACATTCATCGCGGCTATCCTTACCATCATCGGTTACGCCATCAACGATAACGTGGTTATCTTCGACCGTATCCGTGAGCAGAGGGGCCTGCACCCGAAGGAAGAGTTCCGTACCACTGTGAACACCGCTCTCAACGCCACCCTCACACGTACCCTCAACACTTCCATCTCCACCCTCCTGCCTATGCTCGCAATCGCCATCTTCGGCGGTGAAAGCATCCGCGGTCTGGCCGTCGCCCTTTGCCTTGGTGTCATCATCGGTACCTACGCCTCCATCATGATCGGTACTCCCATCATGTACGACGCCACCATGGCCGCCAAGAAGAAGGCCGAAAAATAAGATTTCTTCTCTAAATAAAAGCCGCGACCTTGCAAGGGCCGCGGCTTTTTGTTATCTTTGTTCCTATGAGTTTTGTGCACCTTCATGTCCACACCCAGTACTCCATCCTGGACGGGCAGTCTTCCATAGAAAACCTCTTCAACCGGGCCGATGAACTTGGCATGCCGGCCCTTGCCATCACGGACCACGGCAACATGTACGGCGTAAAGGAGTTCTTCAAATTTGCCAAGAAGCACCCTGGCGTAAAGCCCATAATAGGCTGTGAGATATATGTTTCCAAAGGAGACCACAGGCTCAAGGAGAAGGGGTATTACCACCTCATTCTTTTGGCTAAGAACTATCAGGGGTATCTCAATCTGGTGAAGATTGTCTCCGAAGGCCACATCAACGGCATGTACTACAGGCCGCGCGTGAGCCATGAGATAGTGGAGAAATACCATGAAGGGCTCATCTGTTCTTCGGCCTGTCTGGCGGGAGAGATCCCGCGCCTTATCATGGCACATGACACCGCCGGGGTGGAAAAGGCCATCCAGTGGCACAAGAGGGTATTTGGGGAGGACTACTACCTTGAGGTCATGAAGCACAAGACGGAGGTTCCCGGCCTTTCCAACGACCTCTATGAGCAGCAGTGCTACTACACGGAGGAAATCTTCAAGCTGGCCGAAAAATTCGGCATAAAGGTGATTGCCACCAACGACGCCCACTTTGTTAGGAAGGAGGACGGCCCCGTACACGACCGCCTTATCTGCCTCACCACCAACTCTTACGTGGACGACCCCCAGAGGCTGCGGTATACCCAGCAGGAGTACATCAAGACGGAGGAAGAGATGCTGGCCCTGTTCCCGGAGCACCCGGAGGCCATTTCAAATACGCTGGAAGTTGCATCAAAGATCGAGTCCTACTCCATAGACCGAGACCCCGTGCTGCCGGTATTCGACCTTGACCCTGCGTTCATGGCCGAAATAGACACCTACCTTGAAAAATACAAGGACATCATAGATGCCGGCCGCTGTGACAAACACGGCACCTACCGCGGAGACGGCTTCTGCCATTCCGTAGCCTACCTTTGCCACCTCACCTACAAGGGCGCCCATGAGCGCTACGGAGAAACCCTCACCAAGGAGCAGGCGGAGCGCATAGACTTCGAGCTCAAGACCATCTGCCGAATGGGCTTCCCGGACTATTTCCTCATAGTCCAGGACTACATTGCAGCATCCCGCGCCATGGGCTCGATGGTGGGCCCGGGCCGTGGCAGCGCCGCAGGTTCCGTGGTTGCCTACTGCCTCAAGATCACCAATCTGGACCCCATCAAGTACCAGCTCCTGTTTGAGCGTTTCCTGAACCCGGACCGTATATCCATGCCGGATATTGATGTAGACTTTGAGGACCTTACTAAGGCCCACCAGTACGTTGAAGACAAGTACGGGGCCTCCCATGTGTCCCGCGTCATCACCTTCGGCACAATGGCCGCAAAAAGCGCCATAAAGGACGTTGCGCGCATTTCCCACGTGAGCATAGATGAGAGTAACCGCCTCACCAAAATGGTCCCTGACCGCCTTTCAGAGAGAAAGGAGAAAGAATACCCCTTCAACCCCAAACTGGACCAGCTGAAACCCGGCTTCAAGGTTGTGGAAAAGGACGGAAAAACGTTCCAGGTGGGAATGGAGGACGTTGATGTCAAGATAAACCTCAAGAACTGCTACCGCCTTGTCCCTGAGTTTATAGAAGAGCTCAAGAACGGCCCGGAAATCAATAAGGAAGTCCTGAAATACGCCCAGGCCCTGGAGGGATGCGTGAGGCAGGTGGGAATGCACGCCTGCGCCACTATAATCGGCCGCGGAGACCTTACCGAGTATCTTCCCATAACCCTTTCCCAGGATAAGGAAACGGGGCTTTACGTGCGTACCTCGCAGTATGACGGCCACTACATTGAGGACGTTGGCATGCTCAAGATGGACTTCCTTGGGCTCATCACGCTCCAGATTATCCATGGCTGCCTGGACCTCATCAAGGAGCACCACGGTGAAGACATTGACATAGAGGCAATTCCCATCGACGACAAAGCCACCCTGGAGCTCTACGGCCGCGGAGACACCACTTCCGTGTTCCAGTTCGAATCCGACGGCATGAAGCAGTGGCTCCAAAGGCTCAAACCTGAGCGCTTCGAGGACCTCATTGCAATGAACGCCCTTTATCGGCCCGGTCCCATGGACTACATCCCGGACTTCGTGGCCCGTAAACAGGGAGAGCAAAAGATAGAGTACGACCTCCCGGAAATGGAGGAATTCCTCCAGGACACATACGGCGTCACGGTGTACCAGGAGCAGGTGATGCTTCTGTCCCAGAAACTTGCGGGCTTCACTAAAGGTGAGGCCGATAAACTCCGCAAGGCCATGGGTAAGAAGCAGATAGACATCCTGAACTCCCTCAAGGACAAGTTCATGACCGGCGGCGCCGCAAATGGCCACCCTGAGAAGGTTCTGGACAAGATCTGGAAAGACTGGGAGAAGTTTGCCCAGTATGCCTTCAACAAGTCCCACGCCACCTGCTATGCATGGGTGAGTTACCAGACCGGCTGGCTCAAGGCCCACTACCCGTCAGAATTCTTTGCCAGCTGCCTCAACTGCGCCAAGTCCATGGAAGAAACCGTGAAGATAATGGACGACTGCAAAGGCCACGGCATCAAGATCCTGGGCCCGGATGTCAACGAGAGTTCCGGCCATTTCACGGTAAATGCCAAAGGCGACGTCCGTTTTGCCCTCAGTTCCATCAAGGGATTCGGCGGCAACATTGTGGACGCCATTGTGAAGGAAAGAGACGAAAACGGCTTGTTCTCAAGCGTCTACGACTTTGTGGAGCGCATGAGCGGCTGCATCAACAGAAAGAGCTTCGAAAACCTTGTGAACTCCGGCGCGCTGGATGGTTTCGGCCACCCCCGCGGCATGTATTTCCTTCCCGGCAAAAACGGCGGAGACCTTTTCATAGACCAGCTTACCCGCTACGGAGACCTCTACAACAGGGATTCCGTGCAGTCCGGGGCATCCCTCTTCGGAGACATGGAAGAAATGAAGCCGGAGCCTCCCGCCCTTCCGGAAGGCGTTCCAAACGTAGACATCATGGAAGAACTCCAGAAGGAAAAGGACCTTGTGGGCATGTACCTCAGTTCCCATCCCCTGGACCGCTATGACTTTGAGATAAAGAACTTCGCCACATGCAAGATAAATGACCTCCAGGACCTTATAGCCGAATGCGACGCCAAGAAGCAGACTGCAAAGGTGAGCATTGCGGGCATCGTGACGGATTTCAAGCAGCTCACCACCAAAACCGGCAAGCCGTACTCCCGCACCACCCTGGAAGACTATTCCGGCTCGTTTGAACTTACCCTCTTCGGCAAGGACCACGAAACCTTCATGCAGTACATGCAGCCCAAGGCCACGCTGTTCCTGGAAGGCGAGATTGCCGAAAAATTCTTCCTGAAAGCGGAGGAAAAGGCCCAGGGCAAACCCGCCCCGCCGTACGTGTTCAAGTTACGGAAAGTGACCCTTCTTGGCAATGTGGCCGAAGACCTCCTTGGCGGCTTCTCCATGGACATCACCACGCCCATGCTCACGGACAAGTTCAGGAAGGACCTCGTGAACGTAATCAAGCATCACAAGGGCAGCATTCCCCTTACGCTGTACCTCTTCGACCCCGGCACCCGCTACCGCATCCAGTTCTACTCCAAGAAGTTCCAGGTAGCCGTCACCTCAGAGTTCATCCGCGCCCTCCAGGCCATCGGCATTGAGCACTATGAGGTCCTGAGAAAGTAACCCCGTGGAGGGAAGTGGTTGATTATAAGCTATATACATAAAAGAGGGTGCCGAATTTCTAGCACCCTCTTTTGTGTAATACTCTGGTTTTCAGTCGTTTAGCTCCACGGTGGGAGGTTTCTCAACTCAGCCCTGCGGGCTTCGCTCGAAATGACAATCCTTGTCCTAGGCCCGGGACACAATCCCGTCATGCCCGACCTGATCGGGCATCTTGTGGCCGGGACGGAACCGGCACTGCCAAAATGGCAGAAAAACCCAAACGGAACGGAGATTGAAGACTGGTCCATAGAAAAGGAGAAAATAGATATGGATCAGAACAGTAACAACAACACCTCATTCCTCCAGAGGTTTGCAATAAACCTCAACGAGAGGGCGGCTCAGGGGAAACTGGACCCGGTGATTGGCCGTGACGACGAAATCCGCCGTGTGCTTCAGATCCTAAGCCGAAGGACAAAGAACAACCCCATCCTGGTTGGTGAACCGGGCGTGGGTAAAACCGCAATATCTGAAGGCATCGCCCAGAACATAGTGAACGGGCAGGTGCCGGAAAACCTAAAGAGCAAGAAAGTCTACTCCCTGGACATGGGCGCCCTCATTGCCGGCGCAAAGTATCAGGGCGAGTTTGAAGAGCGTCTGAAGGGCGTGGTGAAGGAAGTAGTGGACAGCGCCGGTGAGATTATCCTGTTCATCGACGAGATTCACACCCTGGTTGGCGCAGGCCGGACCAGCGGCGCAATGGACGCCTCCAACATCCTCAAGCCGGCGCTGGCCCGTGGCGAACTCAGGACCATCGGCTCAACCACCCTGGACGAGTACCAGAAGTACTTTGAGGCCGACAAAGCCCTGGAGCGCCGATTCCAGATGGTGATGGTGGACGAGCCGTCGCCGGCGGAAAGCATCGCCATCCTGCGTGGCCTGAAGGAGCGCTACGAGAACCATCACAAGGTGCGTATCGAGGACGATGCGCTCATTGCCGCCGTGA
>JAFVDC010000054.1 GCA_017478685.1 Bacteroidales bacterium
CTGCTTGCCGCCATCCACAATATTTTTGAGCTTGGAGTGGAGAAAGCAATGGCCGAAAACCGTGCAGCAGAGTACCTGAGGCAGCAGGGTTCGGCATCGGCCACGGAAGAAATATCGGAGGAGGAGCTTGAGAGCGCCGCGGAGGAAATGGCCGGTTTCCAGGAGGGTGTGCTCTCCGGTGTCGAAGCCCGCCGTGAGGCCTTGAAGCAGGAGATACTGAGGCTCCAGAAAGAAGTAGCCGCATCAAATGAACAGTGAAGAATATATTGAAGTAAGCGTGAGGCTAAGCCCGTTTTCAGAGGAGACCGCCGAAATTATCATGGCCGAACTCTCTGAACTGCCTTTTGATTCCTTTGTGACGGAAGAGCCTTTCCTGAAGTGCTACATCCAGAAAGATTCCTACAAAGCTTCGGATGTAAAAGCCGTTCTGAGCGGCTTCCCTTCGGCCTCATTTACGGCCGCCCTGGTGCAGGGACAAAACTGGAACAAGGCCTGGGATGAGTCGTTTGAGCCCATTGTGGTGGACGGAGTGGTTACCGTGAAGGCGCCGTTCAACAAGGATGTCCCCCGCACCCGCTACAATCTCTGGATAGACCCTAAGATGGCTTTCGGCACGGGGTATCACCACACCACTTATATGATGATGAGCCGGATGCTGGGGCTGCCGGTGCGCGGCGCATACGTCTGCGACGCCGGTTGCGGCACAGCCATCCTGGCCATCCTGGCGGCCAAAATGGGTGCGAGGAAGGTGTTTGCCTATGACATAGACCTTGTGGCCGCCCGCAGCGCCTGGGGCAATTGCAGGTGGAACAAGGTGGGGACGCGCGTTGAGACCGCCTGCGGGGATGCATCGCTGCTGCAGATGGGCACCTACGACATCCTTCTTGCCAACATTCACAGAAATATAGTAATTGAAGACATGCCCACTTATGCGCGGTCCCTGCGCCGTGGCGGGCATCTTCTCCTGAGCGGTTTCTTTGAGGCCGATGTCCCGGTTGTTACCGCCGCCGCCCTTGATGCCGGGCTTGTTCCCGCCGGAGAGTCCTTCCGCGAGGGCTGGGCGTGCCTTGAATTCCGTAAGAAATGAGTAGCATAGTTAGCGCAGAAACCATGCACAAGGCTATCCTGCAGTATGGTCTGGTGCCGTTTTTCGGGAATCCAATCGCAGGCTATTCCATAGAGGAGATGACTCCACGGGAATACTGGTTTGACGGTGAGGCCGACACCCTCGGCCCCTGGGACTGGAAAATAGACTGCGTGGAAAGCGGAGACATCCTTTACGGGAAGTTCCTTTGCGGCGGCAAGGCGGCGTTTGCCACCCCTCAGTGGTACCGGGAACTTAGGAACTACAGGCAGTCACTGGAGAAATACGCCCTTCAGCCCGGAGCACAGACCGCCGTAATGGATTATGTGAGGGAGCATGGCGCAATTACCGTAAAAGAAGTCCGCGCCCTTCTTGGCATTAAAAAGAGTGCGGCCGATGCCCTCCTTACGCGGCTCCAAATGCAGTGCCGGATAGTGCTTGGCAACATGACACGCGTTTATCGTGGCCCGGATCTCAGCTATAGCGGCTGGCAGGTAGCATCCTTCTGCCGCCCGGAAGACCTTATGGATTCGGCCGGTTTCCCGGGCGCCCCCGCCGGCTTCCCTTTTGCCTCTGACGGAGGTGCACTTGAGTGCTCCCACTCCCCTTCCGAGTCTTATGAAATGCTGTCCCAGCACATAATTCGGCTCACAGGCGAAACTTCTCCCGGGCTTATTGCAAAGATTTTAGGATAATTTTGTATCTTTGCAGTCCAATCCCGCGGGCGTGTTGGAATTGGTAGACAACCCAGACTTAGGATCTGGTGCAGCAATGCGTATGGGTTCGAGTCCCTTCGCCCGCACGCGAATTCGCCCGGCCTCTGACGGCCGGGCTTTCGCGTGCTAGGGTGAAGGGACTCACTTCGTTCAACCCCCGCTGCTTCGCAGCTGCCCCCAGGGGCCATTGAAGGGGCTGCGCCCCCTCAAACACCCCCAAGTCGGCCTTTCAGGCCTCCGAAATCCCTTCGATTCGGCCTCCCGTGCACAAAAGCCGGCTCCACGGTGCACGGGGTGGTCAAAATCGGCCTTCCGTGCACGAAATTACCCTCTCCGGTGCACGGACGCCTCAAAATCGAGCCTTGCACAAAGCCCCGGCA
>JAFVDC010000055.1 GCA_017478685.1 Bacteroidales bacterium
AGGAGTGGAGCGCTCAGAGGCCATCCACAAAGTGGAAGCACAGTACAACGTGGCCAAGGAGCAAGCAAAAGTGGAGCGCATGCGCTGGATACTGATACTTCTCGGAGGAATCGTCCTCCTCCTTGCCGGGGCCGTTCTGTATCTTCACCTCTGGCGCAAAAACCGCATCGAGATGCAGTATTCGGCCGCTGTGGAAGCCCTTGTAGATACCGCCGACGAAGTCACCGCCATCACCGGAAATGTTTCAGCCGAAAATGCCGGGAAGATATTCTCATCGGCCCTGAAGCCGCTGTCGGCCGTGGAGCGGAAGTACATCCTGATGTTCATGTCCGGAAAGTCAACCGAGGAAATTGCGGGTGCCATGCACGTTGAGCCTGCCAGCGTGTACACCATGAAATACCGAATCAAGAAGAAGTTCCCGCAGGATTTCCCCCTACCCTTCTGAGGCTATTTGCCCCTCACGGTTATGTGAAAACAATTTTGCTTGCGCTCGTACTTCACGTAGCACAGGCCTTCATTGTGGATATCCCTCAGGGTCTGGCCAAGAACGGCGCGGAGCATTTCCGGAGGGACGTCGGCGTAAGGGCGGCCACGGAGCTCATCTATCTTAACATAACGCCAGTAAGAGAGGTCGAAAGTGGTGCCATAGCGGTGTGTGGAGTTCTCAGAGGCGTTTGTGTTTCGCTTGCGGAGGGCTGCCACATCGGCCTCCGTACGCAGAACGGAAGTGACTACCAGCTTATTGGGATTAAGGCCGTGGGACGCCAGGGAATCCTGGAAATTGCGGCCGATAAGGTCCAGAAGATCCTTGGCCGATGGCACCAGGTACGGAATGGAATGGGTGAGTTCCCGGATCTCGTAGAGGTCACAGTCCTCCAGAAGGACCAGAGAGCCCTTCATCTTTTCCGCCTCTTCCCTATCCTTCACAGGCGGTACGCCTATGGCCTGGGCTACGTTTAACTGGACATCGTTCATGTCGTTGAACTCACGGGAATACTTTACGTCGTAAATCCTTACGGGATTGTTCTCAATGGTCCCCAGCGCAAGCCAGCGCTTTTCACGGACGCAGCCGCGTACACTGAAGAAGGTGTAAAGGACAAGGCCGCTGAGTACAACTATGCCTGCCATGGAGATGATGGTCTTAGGTTTCATAGGACAAATATAATGTTTTCTGCCAAAAAATGTCTATATTTGTAAGTTAAAATAACTGCAAAAACCTATGCCTGAAAATAAGAAACAAGCTGCAAGGATCCAGACATCCATCCTGAATCCGCTGGAGAAAAAAATTCTGGTTTGGCTGGCCCAAAGAATGCCTAAGTGGGTAAACTCCGACATGCTTACCTTTGTAGGGTTCCTTGGCGCGGTTACAATGGCCGTTGGTTACGCCCTGGCCAACAATAACCTCAACTGGCTGTGGCTGTCGTGCTTCGGCCTGTTTCTCAACTGGTTCGGGGATTCCCTGGACGGTTCCCTGGCAAGGGTCCGCAATACCCAGCGCAAAACCTACGGCTTTTTCATAGACCACAACGTTGATGTCATCAACGAGACCATCATGTTCATCGGCGTTGGCCTCAGCCCCATGGTAAACATGAGCTTTGCCATGTTCGCCCTGGTGGCCTATTTCATGATTAGCGTTTACGTCTACATAGACTGCCACCTCAAAGGGGAGATGCGTCTCACCTACGGCGGCCTTGGCCCCACGGAGTTCCGTCTCATTGTGTTCATAGTGAACCTCCTGTTCCTGTACATCCCCTGGCTCAGCACCTGGAAAATCCCCATGACCATCTTCGGCAAGCCCCTCATGGTTGGCTTCCTTGACTTTGTGGCTTTCGGTGCCGCAATGGTCATCTTTGTCATGTACATAGTGGCCTTTGTGAAGGACATCAAGTATTTCTCCGAGATAGATCCGCCAAAGAAATTCTAAGGGAACCATATGGTTGTCATCACTCCGGAAGACGCAGTAAAACTCTCCCCGGTTTTCAAAGGAAAAGCGGGGAGGCTTCTTTTTAGGCTTGCCCTGAAGCTCACCGGCATAGACCATGTGAACGAGCTCCATGACTATGTGTGGAAGCAGGGAACGCCTCCCGGGCCGGATTTTGCAAAAGGCATCCTGGACTATGCCCAAATTGACTTTTCAATAGGAAACCCGGAGCGCCTGGAGAGCCTCCCGGAAGGCGCTTTCATAGTGATAGCCAATCATGTTTACGGCCACATTGACGGAATCTCGCTCATAGACATCTTCGGCCATAAACGCCCCAAGGTGAAGGCCATGGTAAACGAGTTCCTTACCTGGATAAAAGGTCTTGAGCCCAACTTCATCTCCGTGAACCCCACCACCACAAAGCGGGAAACCACATCTACCAGCATCGCCGGGGTAAAAAGCGCCCTCATGCAGGTAAGAAGCGGAGAGCCCCTCATCCTTTTCCCTTCCGGAGCAGTGGCGGACCTCAAGCCCCGTGAAGGCTGGACCGTCAGCGAAAGGGAGTGGCAGGACGCCGCCGTAAGGCTCATCCGTAAAGCCGGCGTCCCCGTGGTCCCGGTAAGGTTCGCCGACAAAAATTCGGCCTTCTACTACCTTCTGGGGCTCATTCACTACAAGATAAGGTTCGTGCGGCTTTTCCACGAGGTATTCAACAAGAAAGGCACCCATCCAATGGTAATCATAGGTCCAAAAATCAGCGTGGAAGAGCAAAAGGCCATCCCGGACAATGAGTTCAAGCAGTTTCTCCGGGACAGCGTCTACAACCTTCCCCTTCCGGACAATTTCAAACTGAGAAGCGAACTATGGAAGCAGCAGTAGTACTTATAACAGGAGGCAGCAGCGGCATTGGAGCGGCAACGGCCACAATCCTTGCCGATTCCGGAATGAAAGTCTACGCCGGATCAAGGCGCGGAAGCCTTCAGGAAGCCCGTCCCGGCATTGTGCCCATAAAACTGGACGTCAACGACGCCGAATCCCTCAAGGCGGCCGTAGACGGCATCATTGCCGCCGAAGGCAGGCTTGACGCCGTTGTGTGCAACGCCGGAAACGGCATCTACGGCCCAGTGGAGTACACCTCCGAGGCCGATGCCAGGGCCCAGTTCGAGACCTGCTACTTTGGCGCGGTGAAAACCATCCAGGCCTGCCTTCCCGTTTTCAGGAAGCAGGGCCGCGGCCGTATCATCACCGTAACGTCCGTGATGGCAGTGCTGGAACTCCCCTACCAGGTTTACTACTCGTCCGTGAAAGCGGCTCTCCTCTCCCTTACGGAAGGTCTCAGGATGGAGCTCAAGGGCTCCGGCATCCAGTGCTGCAGCATACTCCCAGGAGACGTTGCCACCGGCTTTACTTCGGCAAGGAGAATTGCCGCCCCTGAGGAAGGGACTCCATATGACAAGGGAATCAAAAAGAACCTTGCAAAGATTGAGAAAGACGAGCTCGGAGGCATGAAGCCGGAGGTAATTGGGCGCGCCATCCTGCGGCAGCTTAAGAAAAAGCGCATGTCCGTGAGGGTTACACCTCGCCTGGACTACAAGGCGGTGAGCCTCCTCGTCCGCATTATCCCCAGCAGCTGGAGGCTAGCCATCATAAACGCCCTTTACAATTGATCAGAAGGCTTCTCATATCCCTTGCATGTATCCTGGCGGCCATTTCCGCGGCCGGGCAGTCCACGCGTGTAAGGGGCGGAGTCTATGATGCCGAAACAGGAGAGCCCCTGCCTTTTGTGGGCATCTACTTCGACGGCACCACCATCGGCATAACATCGGACCTTGACGGAAGGTTCAGCATAGAGACTCGCTCCCCGGATGCGAAAGTGCTTACCGCCCAGCTACTTGGCTACGAGCCCCTTTCCATTGCAATAAACAAGGGCGCTTTCTCGGAGGTCAACTTCCACCTTATGCCGGACCGCCGGCAGCTGGACGCCGCGGTGGTGAAGCCCGACGACCGCTACATCAAGTCCATCCTCAGGAAACTGGATCGCTCGCTTAGCAAAAACGACCCCGACGAAGGCCCTTCCTGGACCTCCCGCCTCTACTCCAAGATAGAGTTCGATGTCACCAACATGGAGGACCTCCTGAAAATAGGCGTCCTGGACAAGAACCTGGGGTTCGTGAGGGAATACACGGACACTTCGGCCATTACGGGAAAGCCCTTCATTCCTGTAATGATATCTGAGAATGTCTCCGATGTCTATCACTCTGAGAATCCGTCCTGGATTAAGGAAGTGATGAGGACAAGCCGAATATCAGGCCTAGAAGACGACAACGCCGTAAGGCAGTTTACGGGCTCCTACCTTCTCAAGACCAATTTCTACAAGCCCGGAATAGGCGTTTTCAACCTTGAGCTCCCCAATCCGGCGGCGGCCTCCTCCCACATGTTCTACAATTACTTCCTTGTAGACAGCCTTCAGGTGGAGGGCCGAAAGACCTATGTCCTGAGGTTCCACCCAAAGAGCCTTGTGACCTCCCCCACCCTTGACGGAGAAATGCAGTTTGACGCCGAAGACTTCGGCATAAGGAGCGTCCACGCCCAGCTCTCCCCTTCCTCCAACGTCAACTGGATAAGGCACATAAACTTTGACATAGTAAACAGGAGAACCCCTGAGGGGAAATGGTTCTACGACGAAGAGCACCTGTTCATAGATTTCTCGGTAACGCTCTCCGACAAATCCAAACTCATCTCCATCCTTG
>JAFVDC010000056.1 GCA_017478685.1 Bacteroidales bacterium
CCAAAAGGAAGATTTCCTTACGCAAACCATTGACTATTCATTTGATGTGGATTTCTCCATTCCGGATTTCCCCAAGGAGATTTCGGCCGTAAAAAGCGCAGTTCTTGCAGGTTCAATCAGCCTTAACATAGTGCCTTCCGGCCTTCCTTTCTCAAAAATCCTCCTTCAGGCCGGTTCCAAGGTTGTTTTCCCGGATTTCATCCGCCTTTCGTCATGCAGCAATGCCGCTTTTACCGTGCAGGAAAACGGCTATACCCTGCTTGCAAACTCGGATGTGGTAATTCCCATGAACACCGGCCTTTCGCTTGAAGTCGCCCTCTCCGGCCTCGATTTCGGCGCGGACGGCAAGGCTGCTTCGGCCGGAAAGCTTGCACTCCAAAGCCAGGTCAAGATCGAGAACGGAAAAATCAGCCTTAACCCCCTGGATTTCAACGGTTCCACCAAGGTTGTGAACTACCCCAAGAACCCTTCTACGGCCCCCTCTGTCCTTGACGGTTCCCTTACCGTAGTTGAATCCGACACCCCCATCACTGACTTCAAGATTGGCTATTCCTACACCGCCGGCATCACTTCCGTGAGTTCCGTAACTCTCAAACTCTCGGATTCCGCCGCTCCTTCCTTCGACAAACAGTACGGCTTTGACATCACCGGTCTTCCGGACATCCTCTCAGGTGCAGACGTAGACATTGAACTGGCCGAAATCCAGATCGGGCTGGCCATGAACAGCACCTTCCCCGTGGATTTCAACCTCAACGGGAATCTCCGTTCCGTTAAAAGCGGAGCATCCGAGCCCCTTCACAATTACGCCATCGGCCCTCTTGCATTCAAGGGCAACGCAAAAACAGCATACAGCCTTGGAGAAAAGCCCGACGGTGAATCCGGAGGCGTTATCTACAAGCACATAGAGGGCCTTGGAAAGATCCTGAATCCCCTTCCGGACCGCGTGGAGACATCCGGTTTCGGCGTCACTTTCCCCAATGAATGGTCCACCGTAGCCACTGGACAGAACTACGGTGCGGAACTGGAAGTTTCCCTTGACGCTCCCCTCTCGTTCACGGCAAAAACCGCCCTTTCGCTGGGCATAGACCTTAACACGGAACTCAACCTCACCAACCTTGGCAAGAATATTCCTAAGGTGAAGGCCGAACTCGAGTTCACCGCCCTCAACACCGTCCCGCTGAGTTTCGGAGTGGAAGCCAGCGCCTTCGATGAAAACGATGCCCGCATCTAGACCATTACCTCTTCCGTTGACGGATTTATCGAGGCCGGTACGCTTGAGGCCCCCAAATCCAGCAAGATTGTGGTTACCCTGGACCTTGACACCAGCCATATCATTAACAGGATCAGGCTTGGACTTGGCGCCTCTTCAAATGAGGCCGTGGCCGGCACCCGCCTTAACAACAGGCAGGGACTTACCCTTTCCGGCCTTTCCCTTACTCTCCCCAACGGTATCACCGCCGACATCAAGAGCCTTACCACCAATAAAAACCAGTAAGATACGCCGCTATGAAAACCGTAAAAAGCATATTCACAGCCTCTTTGGCACTTCTGCTTCTAAGTCTTGGTTCCGTTAAGGCCCAGGATTACCAGACCGGCTATTTCCTTGGCGGTTACCAGTACGGATATCGCCTCAATCCCGCTTTCCAAAGCGAGCACAGCCATGCCGCCGTCATATTCGGCCAAACCGGAATGTCCGCCAACTCCAATATCGGCATAGACAACTTCCTGTTTGTGAAGGACGGCAAAACCTGCCTTTTCCTCAACGACAAGGTTTCCTCCAGCGAGTTCCTTGGCGGTCTCAACAAGAGCCAGAACAATATTTCGGCCAACCTAAACATCAACCTTCTCAGCGCTGGTTTCTGGATAGACCGTAACTTCTTCAACATAGATCTGGGAATAAAGAGCATGACCAGCGTCACTCTCCCCTACGACCTTTTCCGCTTCCTCAAGGACGGTACCACCAGCGGCAACACTTTCAATCTGGGTGGCACCGGCGTCCGTTCAAAGAATTATCTGGAACTTGCCCTTGGATGGTCCCACAACTGGGGGAATTTCATCAGCGGCGGCGCACGTCTCAAGATCCTTGCGGGTCTTGCAGAGGCTCAGGCCTATATGTCAAAGCTTGACCTCCAGCTTGAAAAAGACAAGTGGACCATCAATGCCCAGGGAGTCCTGGACGCCTCGTCTCCCGCATTCAGCGTTGGAGTGGACGATTCCGGCTACTATGATTATAACAAAATAGGCTTCAACGTCGGCAAGATGGGTCCTGCAGGCTTCGGCTCTGCAGTGGATCTTGGCGTGAGTGTCAATATTCTCCCCTGGATAACTGCTTCGCTGGCAGTTCTGGACCTTGGCTTCATGGTCTGGAACCGTGAGTATTCCGGCACAACCCCTGAGGCCGCATATACCTACGAGCCCGCCGCAGGTGCGTCGATAAATGTGCTCGGAGGAGACGATGGCAGCACTGCCCTTAACCAGGAAATTGATAAAATGGTGAAGGCCCTGGAGAATATCTACAAGTTCAAGCCCTCTGACAAACCCGGTTCCAAGGCCGAAATGCTCCCCTTCCGCATGAACGTTGGTGCCGAAGTCCGTCTTCCCTGGTACGACCGCCTGTCCCTTGGCCTTCTGTACAGCATGCGCGCAGGTCAGGGCTTCAACTGGGGCGAGGGCCGCGTTTCCCTCAACATCTCCCCTCTTGACTGGCTCAGCCTTTCCGGAAGCACCGCATTCAACAACTTCTTCCGCTCATTCGGTTTCGGCCTCAACCTGCATCCCGGAGTCATCAACCTCTTTGTGGGCGCAGACATGATTCCCGCAACCGTGATTCCCCTCAATGAGTTCTCGTCTTCCCTCAAGAACATCCCCCAGATGCTTGGCATTCCGGCTTCGGACATGAATTTCAACATGTACATGGGTCTTACAGTTGCAATCGGAAAACGTAAAGTCGATTATCGTAAAAACATCATAAACGACTGAGCCATGCTCAGTTAAACAATCTTACTAAAACCTACTACCTACATAATGTCTGTATCAATCAAGACAGTTTCATCAAAAAAGGACCTAAAAGCCTTTGTAAAGTTCCCACTGGAGCTTTACAAAGGCTGTCCTTATTATGTTCCGGGCCTTTTCATGGACGAGATGGCCAGCCTGGACCCCGCTAAGAATCCAATGTCCAAATACGCCAAATTCCGGCTTTTCCTGGCATACCGTGACGGAAAGGTGGTTGGGCGCGTTGCTGCAATTATCAACGAGATTGCAAACAAGAACTGGCAACACGACGAAGTACGCTTCGGCTGGATAGACTTCATCGACGACATGGAAGTATCCAAGGCCCTCATAGATGCCGTATCGGCCTACGGAAAGGAAATGGGCATGACCCAGGTCACGGGTCCCCTTGGCTTCACGGACTTCGACAACGAAGGCTGCGTGGTGGAAGGATTCAACGAGATTTCCACCTATGCCCTGAGGTACAACTACGAGTATTACGGGCATCACTTTGAGGCCATGTCCATGACAAAGACCAACGACTGGCTGGAGTACAGGATTTATGTCCCGGATGCCCTCCCGGAGAAAGTCACCCGCATAGCAAACATGGTGGAGCAACGCTATAGCCTCCATGTGAAAAAGCTTTCCAAGAGGGATATCACAAAGGGCGGCTACGGGCAGAAACTCTTCGACCTCGTGAACCGCACCTACAACCAGCTCTACGATTTCACCGTTCTTCCGCAGGATGTAATGGACAAGTACGTAGACTCTTACCTTGGCCTCCTGGACATGGATTATGTCACGGCCATTGAAGATGCGGAGGGTAAACTAGTGGCCCTTGCTGTGGCTATGCCCTCAATTGCCAAGGCAGTGCACAAGTGCCGCGGCTATCATTTCCCCTTCGGCTGGTGGCATCTTGTAAAAGCCATGTACCTGAAGCATGACCCCGCAATCGAGCTCATGCTTATTGGCGTAGATCCCGAATACCGCAACAAGGGCGTCCATGCCATGCTTTTCAACCAGTTCATCGGCAACCTTATAAAGGGCGGCTTCAAATACGGAGAGTCCAACGCCGAAATGGAAACCAACACCTCCGTCCAGAATATCTGGAACGACTACGAGAAAGATTTCGTCCGTAGAAGAAGGGTGTTCTCAAAGCCTATAGAAAAGTAGGATGGGCGCTTCTTCCCAAATGCTTCCTCCCCTACCGGAGCGCATGAGACCGAGTACGCTGGACAAGTATGTGGGCCAGCGTCATCTTGTTGGCGAGGGCTGTGTCCTCAGGAAAATGATTGAAAGCGGGAACCTCTCTTCATTTATCCTGTGGGGCCCTCCCGGTGTTGGGAAAACCACCCTTGCGCATATAATTGCCCAGACCCTGGACCGGGATTTCTACACGCTGAGTGCCGTTACGGCCGGTGTGAAGGACGTGAGGGACGTTTTTGAGAAGGCCTCAAAGTCTTCCCTTTTCAACCAAAAAGGTGCTCCTATATTATTTATAGATGAAATCCACCGCTTCAACAAGGCCCAGCAGGATGCCCTTCTGGGTGCGGTTGAAACGGGCACAATAGTCCTTATAGG